>NZ_JBQHUP010000011.1:0-63208 GCF_052065175.1 Dysosmobacter sp. HCP28S3_G4
ACTGTTATTTTGAAAACAAGGCGGCAGCAGCTTGCACCACTTCCACCTTGAATATATTTTGCTCTATTTGCACCGCATTTCGGTGTTTACACAGAATTTGGGACAGACCCGCCCATTTCCTATTTTCGATTCTATTTTCCCGAATATGTGCTGAAAACCCGGTTGCCGCCTAATTGCGCAACCGGGTTTTTCGACAGGCTGCGGCCTGAGAGATCGCTCTCTCAGGCCGTTCGGTTTGCTGCGGTTGGATTCGCCGGTTACTGTGCGACGATCTCGCAGTAGTTCATCAGGACCTTGGCTACCTCAGCACGGGTGGCGTTGTCCTTGGGAGCGAGACGGCTGCCGTCCTTGCCGCTCATCAGACCCTGACCAACGGCCCAGTTCAGAGCGGGGATGGCGTAGGCGGAGATCTGGGCCTCGTCCACGAAGCCGGTCAGGTTCTCCGCCAGGGTGACGGCGTCCAGACCCTTGAACTGCGCGTAGCGGTACAGGATGGCCACCATCTGCTCACGGGTGATGTTATCGTTGGGGGCGAATCTGCCATCGGCATAGCCGGTGACAAGACCGTTGGTGGCGGCCCAGTTCACGGCGTCAGCGCACCAGGCGTCCGCAGCCACGTCGGAGAAGGCGGCGGTGCCGGAGACGGCGGGACGGCCTTCCTTGTTGTAGAGGATCTGGGCCAGCATGGCGCGGGACAGCTGGGCGTTGGGACGGAAGGTGCCGTCCGCGAAGCCGTTCATCATGCTGTTGGCCAGCACGTAGTCCACGGCCTCATGATACCAGGCGTCGGCGCTGAGATCGGTGAAGGCGGCGCTGGGGCAGATCTCCTCAGCGGCGGGCTCCTCCGCTGCCGCGAACACGGCCTTGACGCTGACGGCGCCGGAGGGCATGGTGAAGGTGTACTTGCCGTCGCCCTTGTCGGTGACGGTCAACTCACGGCCGCTGGCATCGGTGACCACAACGTCATCCACCGCATAACCCTCGTCGGGAGCAGCGGTGATGGTGACGGTGCTGCCCTGGCTGGCGGTCTTGCGGCTGACGGTGACGGTGCCGTTATCGGTGTTCACAACGGAGATGCTGCTGGCGGAGGAGCTGCTGCCGGAAGTGCTGCCGCCGCCGGAGCCGCCCTTGTAGGAACCGGTGGGCGCAGCGAACTTGTAGTCGGGCAGATCGGTGGACTCCAGAACGAAGTCCTCCTCGCTCTCGGAGTCCAGATAGGCCTGGAGCTCATGGAGGGTGTTCAGAGCGATGGCGTAGACCTGCTCCGCAATGTCGTTGGCCAACTCCTCAGCCTTGTCGGTGACGGCCTCGGGATCAGAGGCGGCCAGAGCCTGCATCCTGGCGTCCACGGTCTTCTGCTGGACGATCAGGCTGTCCTGCACGTCGGAGAAGTAGGCGCGGACGGCGTCGTCCACGTTGGTGTCACGGTTCTCGTTGCACAGAATGGCCAGTTCATCGAACACCCAGTACATGGAGTCCTCAGTGAAGTCCTCGGACTCGTTGTGGTAGATCTCCGGAGTCTGACTCATGGCGGCGGTGTAGAAGGGGACAAAGATGGAGAACTCGGCGGGACCCATGGCCTGCCAGTGGATGGTGGCAATGGAGGCGGGCAGATCCTGGCGGATCTGGAAGATGTGATCCTCGGCCTGATGGTTGTTGGCGATGGGATAATAGCCCTCGGAGGCGGGATACGCCGTGCCCTCGCCCCGGGCCTGGAGCACCTGGATCATGGTCTTCAGGTCGATCTTGCCGTTCAGCTCATCAGAGGGGTCGAACTGGAGATAGAAGGGGCCCTCGGCGGACTTGCCGTCGGCGTTGGGATAGGACTCGCAGTCCGCCACAGGGCTGGGATCCACGGTATCAGCCAGCTCGGGATTCAGCAGGTTCATGCCCATCCAGGCTCTGTAGGTGCTGTGCGCCACATTGCCCTCGGAGTAGGACTTGGCGATGTGGATGGAGTTGGGATTCTCGGGGTCCTCGGTGATGTAGCAGCCCGCGTCCTGGGCCACCTTGATCAGATTCTCGGACGCCACCACGTTCTCGGTGTCGTTCAGGTCGATCTGGCCCATCATCATCATGTTGGGCACCACGGAGACCTTGCTGGGATCCATTCTGACGGCGGCGTACTGATGGCCGGAGACGATCTCGAAGTACCAGACCTCGTCGCTGTCGCCGATGAAGATGGCGTTGCACTCGGCGGCGCCGTACTCATCCACGATGTCCGCCAGGATCTGGACGCCCTCCCGGGCAGTCCGGGCGCTCTGGAGGATCACGGTGCCGATGGCGTACTCGCTGATGCCGCTGAAGTACTCGAAGTCCTCGGGGAGGTTGTCCTCATCCCAGCAGAGGGGGTCCACAGCGGTGATCTTGTCGTTGTGATAGGTGGAGACGGTGGCGGACATGGAAACGCCGTACTCATTGATGCCGGCCTCCGCGTAGGGAATGTCGTCGGAGCCCTCAATGCCCCATGCCGCCCTCACATCACGCATGATGGAGTACTGGAGGGTGTGGGCCGGATAGGGCATCATGAAGTCGGGCTCGCCGTACCAGTTCTCCTGGAGCATCTCGCCCTCCTCGTGGTCGGCGGCGGGGACGATCTCGAAGATCTTGTTGTAGCTGGGACCGAAGTCCTCGCTGCGGCCATAATAGACAGAGCCATCGTCGGTGACGTCGCTGCCCGCGTACACTCCTGTGCATGCAGACGCGCTGACGATGTTTGCCGCCGCCAGCAGCAGAGCCACTGTCAGAGCGGTAAACGGTTGAACAATTTTTTCATGTTCTTTCTCCCTTCAGAGTGTATGATACAGTGCGGGCCAATCCTGAAAAATGGCCGCACTGTTTTGTGAGTGTATAATAATACGAACTTTTGGGAAAATCAAGCGGCAAAAAATTGCCCAAACATACAGGAATCCCAAATTTTCGCATAAAACGGCACTTTAAGCGGCTAAAATCCAGCCGCCGGACAGGAGACGGCCCGCGGCCTGCAGGGGGATTCCGCCGGAAATGGTGCGGCTTTTTTGGGAAAGCGGCAAAAAGCCGTTATTTTTTTCCAAGATTCAAAATCCGCGGCTCAGAACAGCAAGACTGCAGGGAGAGAATTTTTATTCGCACCGGTCCTGACGCAATTTTCAGAGAATGGAAACAAAATGAGGACCCGCCGGAAAATCCGGCGGGTCCTAGGGAAATATATGGGTTCCGCAGCGGCCCGGCGCGCAGTCGGAAGACTGTTCCGCGCCGGTATGGAGCCAATCAGTAAGCGGTGGTCATGGCGCCGTCGCACAGCAGGTACTGGCCGGAGACGCCAGTGTTGGCGGGGCTGCACAGGAAGGCGGCGGTGCGGCCATACTCCTCCACGGTCTGATAGCGCTTCTGGGGGAAGCTGGCGCTGTCCCGCTTGGTGTACTCCTCCTCGGTGATGCCGGCCTTCTCGGCGCGGATGGTGTTCAGGTACTTGATGCGGTCGGTATACACCCGGCCGGGGCCCATGGTGTTCACCAGAATGCCGTACTGTCCCAGCTCCCGGGCCAGGTTCTTGCTCATGCCCACCACGCCCAGACGATAGGTGTTGGAGATGATCAGGTTGTCTAGGGCCTGCTTGATGGAGGAGGACGTGCTGTTGAGGATACGGCCCTCGCCGGCTGCCTTCATGTAGGGAATGGCGGCCCGGATGGAGGTCATGTAGCTGTGCAGGCACTTCTGGTAGCCGTCGGCCCAGTCGGCTTCAGTGAGGGTCTCAAAGCTGCCCGCCTTGGGACCGGGGCAGTGGTTGATCAGGGCGTACACGCCGCCCAGATCACGGGCCACGTCGTCGATCATTTTGGTGATGCTGGCGTCGTCCATGACGTCGTAGTAGTAGCAGTAGGGCTTGTTGCCGGTCTCCGCCTCAATGTCCGCCTGGGCCTTTTCCAGATCCGCCTGGAACGCGGGAGCGGTGGAGATGACCACCTTGGCGCCCTCCCGGGCGATCTCCGTGGCGATGCCCTTGCCGATGCCTGCGCCGCTGGACAGAACAACAACGACCTTATCCTTGTAACCGAGATCCATAATGATTACCTCCTGATAGTTTCAGATTCTGCGTGATATGGGGGAAAACCCAGACTTTATGCCTGCTCCGGATGGAGCTTCAGATCCACCACGGGGTTCACCAGGGGCGCCATCTCAAAGCCGTCGGGGCCGTAGATGCGGCACTCGGCCATGTCACCGTCCTGAATGTGGAAGGCCCGGGGCGTGCCGGTGGACAGGATATCGCCGGCGTACCAGCCCTGGATGCTGCTGTGGAGAGACACCAGACGGGCGGGGCGGTGGGTCATGTTGGCAACCACATTCTTGGCGTAGACCTCACCGTTGTGGACGCTCTGGACCTCCAGGGCCAGCACGTCGGGGACCTCGTCGGGGGTCACCAGCTGGGGACCGAAGGAGAAGAAGGTGGGGAAGTTCTTGACGATGCACAGATAGCGGGGGTTACCCTTCACGTAGTCGTTGCCCTTGAGGATGGACTCCTCGGTCATGTCCAGGATGGTGGTGTAGCCCACAATGGCGTCCTGCCAGTTCTCCTCGGACACGTCCCGGCAGTCCTTGCCCATGATGATGCCCAGCTCCGCCTCGGCGGTGGTCTTCTGGGCCTCCTTCAGGGTGGGGAGCTTGATGTCATCGCCCGGGCCGATGAGGGTGTCCGGCATTTTGAAAAAGCTGCCGGGGAAGCCGGTGGGGGCGGCGGAGCCGATGTCTCCGGCGTGGTCCACGTAGTTCAGGCCAATGCCGAAGATGCGCTTGGGATTCCGGTACAGGGGGGCGTAGACCACCTCCGCGGCGGGGACCAGGCCGGGAATGGCCTCCAGCTCCGCCTTGCCGCCGTTGTTGTACCAGTCGGTGAGAGCGGGGACCTCACCGGCCTGGATGAGGGACAGCATGTCCTCCTTCCAGCCGGTGCCCTTGACGGCGTTCAGGACGGCGATAGGCAGCACGCCCTTTTCCGTGACGATACCGGCGATCTCCGCGCCGCCGTGTTTGATGGTTGCGAGACGCATAATGACAGCTCCTTTCTATATTTGAGGGATCAGACGATCCTGCCGGGGAATTCCCGGCCTTCCAGGAAGTCGATGATGTTCTGCGCGGCGATGGTGGACACCCGTACCGCCGCCTCCCGGGTGGTGGGGGCGAAGTGGGGCGTCAGGATGACGTTGGGCATCCGGAACAGAGGACTGTCCGGGTCGCAGGGCTCCTTTTCCGTCACGTCCAGGCCCGCGCCGGCCAGACGGCCCTCCTCCAGAGCGGCGATGAGGGCGGGCTCCTCCACCAGCGGCCCGCGGCCGCAGTTCAGCAGGATGGCGGTGGGCTTCATCAGCCCCAGTTCCCGGGCGCCCACACAGTGGAAGGTCTCGGGGCTGAGGACGGGATGCAGAGTGACGAAGTCGGACTCCCGGAAGATGCGGTCCCGGTCCGTCACCAGCTCCGCGCCCTCCGGCACCTCGGTGATGTAGGGATCGTAGACCAGGACCCGCATGCCGAAGCCGTGCATGGCCATGTTGGCCACCCGGCTGCCGATGCGGCCGCAGCCGATGACGCCCAGGGTCTTGCCGGAGATCTCTTGACCGGTGGGACCGTTTTTGGCGGCGAAGCCGATGTCCCGGTACTGAGAGGCGGTGAAGATCAGATTCTTGGACAGGGCCATCAGCAGCGTCAAGGTGTGCTCCGCCACGGAGAGACTGTTGGCTCCCGGCGTGATGGACACCGCCACGCCGGCGCTTCTGGCGGCGTCCAGGTCGATGTTGTCCACCCCCACGCCGTGCTTGGAGATGAGCTTCAGCCGGGGGGCGTTCCGGATGATGTCCGCGGGAATGTCCAGAATGCGGACCAGCATGGCGTCCGCGTCCCGGAGCTTCTCCGCCAGCTCGGCGGGGTCCCGGGTCTCCATGCGGGTGACGGTGTGACCGGCCTGCTCCAGCAGCTCGATGCCGGAGGGGTCGATCTGTTCGGTGATGAGGATCGTTGCCAAGGGAAGGGCCTCCTTTCCAGCCGTACACGTTGTTTACACTGTCAGCATACCACGCCGGATGGGGAAAAGTAAAAGTCTGATTTGCTAATCCGCCCATTAGCGAACGGTAATGTCCTCCGGCCGGAAAACCCGTGGAAGCCGGAAGCGGCCCCCGGAGAGGAGATTTGTATTTGCTTATGGGAAGATAAGTAAAACAGGACTGGACGTCGAGACGTTTTTTTGATACGCTACCTCTATACGATCACAAATCAGCCACAGAGCGGAAGGAGCGATCTTACTATGGAGATCTTTCAGGCGGAGGTCCTGCGGGACTACTGCCGGCGGGTCATGACGGCCGCCGGTGTGGAGGCGGGCTGCGCGGAGACGGTAGCGGACGTCCTGGTGGACGCGGACCTCACCGGTGTCAGCACCCACGGCGTCAGCCGGATGGCTATCTATTTGCAGCGCATCCAGAGCGGCGCGGTGAGCCGGGACAACAACATCCGCATCCTGCGGGAGAGCCCGTCGGCCCTGGCCATCGACGCCGGGAACACCCTGGGCGCCCCCAGCGCCAAATTCGCCATGGAGCAGTGCGTCCGGAAGGCGGCGGACACGGGCTGCTGCTTCGCCACGGTGCGGAATTCCAACCACTTCGGCGCGGCGGCGTATTATACCAGACTGGCGGCGGACAAAGGCATGATCGGCTTCGCCTGCACCAATCTCACAGGCAAGATCGCCCCCTACGGCAGCGCCGAGCCCTATATGGGCACCAATCCCATCTCCGTGGCGGTGCCCTCCGACGATACGCCGGTGGTGCTGGACATGACCCCCAGCGTGGTGGCCCTGGGCAAGCTGATCCTGGCGGAGAAGCTGGGCAAGTCCATCCCAGAGGGCTGGGCGCTGGACGCCGACGGAAATCCCACCACGGACCCCAAGGCGGGCCGGGCCGGGTCCCTGATCCCCATCGGCGGCCCTAAGGGCAGCGGCATGGCCATCGTGGTGGACATCCTCAGCGGCGTTCTCAGCGGCGCGGGCTTCGGCCCCCATCTCCACGACCTGTACGGCGACATGGAGCATCCCCAGGGCGTGGGCCACTTCGTAGGCGCCATCGACGTGGCCCACTTCATCGACCCGGCGGAGTTCCGGGCGGGCGTGGCCCGCATGAGCGGCGAGATCAAGGCGCTGCGCCGGGCGCCGGGAGTGGAGGAGATCTTCCTCCCCGGCGAGCGGTCCCTGCGGCAGAAGGAGAAGCATCTGGCGGAGGGCATCTCTCTGCCGGACACCGTGGTGCAGGAGCTGCGGGATCTGGGCGCGCCCTACGGGCTGACGCTGTAACCGGCGCAGACAATCCATACCGGCAGGGAGGGGAGCGGACATGATACAGAACCGGAATCCGGAGTATTTTCTCACGGTGGTGCGGGAGAAGGGCATCTCCCGAGCGGCGGACAAGCTGTTCATCACCCAGTCGTCCCTGAGCCAGCACATCGCCAAGCTGGAGGCGGATCTGGGCGTCCGGCTGTTCGACCGGCGGCAGACGCCCATCGCCCTGACCCCGGCGGGGGAGCTGTACCGGAACTATCTGGAAAGCAGCACCTTTCTATATCAGCGGTTTTTGTCCGAGCTGTCGGAGCTGAGCGTCAGCCGCAGCCAGAGCGTCCGGCTAGGCGTGGGCAACTGGCGGGGCAGCATCCTGCTGCCGGACCTCCTGCCGGACTTTCTGGACAGCCATCCCCAGGCCCGGGTCAGCCTCCACGAGTTCCCCGTCAGCGAGCTGTATCCCCTGATGGAGGATGGCGAGGTGGATTTCTCCGTGATGAACACCGCCCCCGGCGGCATCCCGGAGGGCTTTGTCAACGAGATGATCGCCTATGAGCGCATCCTGCTGGTGACCCACCGGGACGACCCGGTGACGGAGACGTTCCGGGAACTGAGCCGCCAGGGCCAGGGACCGGATCTGCGGATGCTGGAGGGGGAGCGGCTGATCTCCCTCAGCAACACCCTGACGGTGGGACGGCAGGTGGGGAACTATCTCCAGAAGAACCGGCTGACCTTCGCCGACCGGCTCATCAGCACCAACAACAATACGGTGCTGCGGCTGGTGGCCCAGGGCATGGGCTTCTGCTTCCTGGTGGAGACGGGCCGGGAGGACGCGGACCGGTATCCGGAGCTGTGCTGCTTCGACCTGCGCTCCTCGGATCTGGCCATCCCGCTGTCTCTGGTGTACAAGACCAGCGCCTATCTCTCCCCTCTGGCCCGGGAGCTGATGGACGCCATCCGGCAGTACTATCAGGCCATGGTCCGGCGCAACAGCCGGCGATTACAGGAGACGGAGGACTGAGCCGGGGAACAGCGGTTCCCCGGCTCAGTCTGTTTTGGCTCCGGGTCCCGCTCAATGTGCCCGAAAGCCCGGTAATACGGCCGATCCTGGATAATTTTGTACAGGTCAACAAATCGGCGGGGCGTTTTTGGCCGAATTGGATGATAACGATCCCGTGCGCGTTCTTCTTTAAAAAAACGGAACGCATCCGGAGCCTTTTCTGAGAGAGCAAAGAGGCTTCTTCGCGCCTTCCCGCAAGGGATGAAAGGAAATTCACGGTTGCAAAATTTGGCGGGAAATGCTATTTTATAGGCGTTTAAAGGGGCCCGCGGACGCGGATGCCGGGCCGGACCGTCCTGACGCCGGCTGGGCTGTTCCGTCCGGAGGGCGCTGCAATAAAACCATTTGGAAAGGATGTTTTACCATGCAGAAATTGTACGGAACTGTTGTACCTATCGTTACCCCCCCTCACCGAGGATGACAAGATCGATGTCCAGAGCCTGAAGAACCTGGTGGAC
Organism: Dysosmobacter sp. HCP28S3_G4; assembly: GCF_052065175.1. NCBI lineage: Bacteria > Bacillati > Bacillota > Clostridia > Eubacteriales > Oscillospiraceae > Dysosmobacter > Dysosmobacter sp. HCP28S3_G4. Next base: position 8,810 of record NZ_JBQHUP010000011.1, read on the forward strand.
CACTGCATCGACAACGGCCTGCAGTGCCTGTATCCCTGCGGCACCACCGGCGAGATGATGTATCTCACCGTTGAGGAGCGCAAGCTGGTGGCTGAGACCGTGGTGAATCACACCAACAAGCGGGTTCCCGTGTTCGTGCAGGTGGGCGCCTGGAATCTGGCGGACACCATCGAGCTGACCCGGCACGCCGTGGCCATCGGCGCCGACGGCATCGGCGTGGTCACCCCCGTGTTCTACAAGCTCAGCGACCAGGGTCTGGTGGACTTCTACGAGGCTGTCGCCAACTCCGTCCCCGCCGACTTCCCCGTGTATCTGTACAGCATCCCCCAGAACGCCGTCAACGACATCAATCCCGCCACCGCCGAGGCCATCGCTCAGAAGTGCGCCAACGTGGTGGGCATCAAGTACAGCTGGCCCGACTTCACCAAGCTGCAGCAGTTCATGCTGGTCCGCAACGAGACCTTCAGCGTGCTGGTCGGTCCCGACCACCTGTTTGAGGCCCTGTGCGCCGTGGGCGGCGAGGGCGTCGTCTCCGGCAACGCCATGTGCGTCCCCGAGCACTATGCCAAGATCTGGGAGGCCATCCAGGCCAAGGACTACGCCCTGGCCACCAAGTATCAGCGCCGCACCAACGTGCTGAACGCCACCATGTGCGCCATCAACAATATCGCCGCTTACAAGGTGATCCTGAAGAACGAGGGTGTCATCGCCACCACCAAGATGCGCCGTCCCATGGAGAACCTGACTCCCGAGCAGGAGAAGGAACTCCTGGCCACCATGGAGAAGCTGAAGTACCGCGAGGTCTTGATCTGATCTGTATAAGGAACATGAAAGGGCGTCCCGCCGGGGACGCCCTTTTCCCTGAGAAAGACCCCTCCACCGCAGGCAGGTCTCGCGGCGGAGGGGCTTTTTCACGCTGTTTGCTTCTCCGAACCGTTTTATCCGATCCCCAGAACAGTCTCAATGGCGTGCCGGATGATGCGGGGCGTCCGGTGGTACAGGTCCTCCTTCAGCACCCGCTCCGTCATCTTGTGGAGATCCTTGCCCCAGGGGCCGATGTTGATGCAGGGCATGGAGATCTGCTCGATGGCGGCGATGGGGATGTCATAGAGATTCCCAAAGAAGGGCATGGCGTCCTCCAGAGCGCGGACGACGCCCGCACCGTCGGACACGGCGGCGTAGCTGAGATCGGAGATGCCGGTGAAGAAATGCTCGCTGGTGTAGGTCTGGCCGAATTCCCGCTGGGTGAATTCGTTGAGGATGTCCTGGATGCCGGCGATCTCCGGTGCCAGGCCCTCCATAAAGAGATTGGCCGTGCTGGGATAGTAGGGCGGGATCAGTCCGTACACCACCCGGGGGGAGGGATCGTCCACGTAGTTGCAGACGTAGTCCACCAGGGCGAAATTGCACTCCAGCATGGTCCTCCCGCCGGTGCGCATCTCCTGGCCCAGCCGGTCCAGCTCCGCCTCGTATCCGGTCCGGAAATCGTCGCCGTGGCCGGCCAGCGCCTCCTGATACAGGGTGGAGAAGTCCGTCACGACGGGCTTCCAGGGCAGGGGCGCCGGAGACTGGCCCGCGGCGGCACAGAACCGGGCGTAGCTGTCGTTCATCCGGGACAGCACGGCGTCGAAGCTGTCCTGACAGATGGCGCGGACCTTTTCCAACACCACGGCGGGGGTCTGCTTCATGGTCAGCACGCTGAAGCAGCCGGCAATGGACAGGGGGACCGACACGTCGTACTCCTGCTTCCGGTCCCGCAGATAGAGCCAGGTGGGGGGCGGCGCAGCCTCGGAGGCCACCGCGTCGGAGAAGTCCATGTTCAGCTCCGTGCGGCGGACGATCTCGCTCATGAGATTCACGGGATTGAAGCCCTCGAAGATCTTGCTGACGTGGGTCAGGGAGCCCCGGACATAGACGAAGGGCATCAGCTTGCCGATGGACCCCAGGGAGAACACGCCCTTCTCAGGGTCGGACCGCCGGTGGGGCTCGGAGTTGATCATCAGGCGGTAGCGCAGGCCGTATTGCTCCTGGAGACGGGCCAGCAGCGGCGCCGCCGCCCGCATTCCGGCGGACAGATTCTCCTCGTCCGGCACGGCCAGCACCATCAGATTTCCTGGCAGGGCAGCAGTGTCCCGGAGGACCAGCTCGCTGTACCGGCGGAGCAGGGCCATCTGAATGGAGCCGCCGCCCTTCATGTCGCAGACGCCCCGGCCATAGAGATACGCCCCGGACGCCAGGTCGGCCTGCACCTCCGGCGCGAGGGTGCCAGACAGCTTACGCAGCTCCTCCTCCAGCTTGTCCGGGGAGAAGGCCAGGGGCTTCAGCAGCTTGAAGTCCTCCACGGACACCACGTCGTAGTGGTGCATCAGCACCACGGTGTCCGGTCCGGCACCCCGCACCATGGCGAAGACGGGGGCGCGGTCAAAGGGGTCGCCGGGGATGGGGGTGGCGCCGCAGTCCTCCGGATGGGTCTGCCAGTAGGGCTGGGCACGGAAGAACTCCAGAAAATAGCGGGCGGCGTCCTTTTCTCCGGGGGAATAGGTGATGCTCTCTGCCTTGACATAGCCGTACAGAATGTCTTTGATCTCCCGGTCAATGCCGTCCAGCGGCACAGTGCGGTCCATCATGAACTCTCCCTGCTTTCCAAATCAGATTCCGCCCCGTCAGGGGCCGTTCCGTGATGATTATGCCACAGGACTATGAAAAAGGCAAGCGGGATCCCTTCGCGCGGAGACGGCCGAAAAGTGGAGATTTCCGGCCGGAACTATTGCCATTTGGGCGGTACTGATGTAGAATAAACAGTACTTGACCTGCTTTGTCGGATATGGGAACCCAGGGCCCAGGAGGGCCCGCGGACATGGTCAAACTGCTGAAAACGCCGCGGCTGTCCCAGGGGACGGCCTCTCACGGGGTTCCGCGACGGTTTTCTTTTGGAATGGACTGCCCTGATCCACAGAAGTATGAAACAGTGAAAAAATCCCAACAATACCATCACGGGAACACAGGACGGAAATGCGTCCGCCAGAGCCCTCTACAACGGAGGATGCTCCCGCCGGACGCGGCAGATACAGGAGGAACGTATGGAAAGAGAAGAGACGACCCGCGGACAGGCCGCCGGGAAGCAGCCGGTGGAGTTCCTGCCCATCATTCTGGGCGGCGATATCACCACCTACAGCCTGGCCCGCAGCTTCCATGAGGAATACGGCGTCAAGAGCGTGGCGGTGAGCATGCTCAAGAGCATCATGATCTCCCACTCCAGCATCATCGAGAACATCGTGGTGCCGGACATGGACAGCAAGGAGCATTTCGTTCAGCGGCTCATCGAGATCGCAAAGCGGTATCCGGGGAAGAAGCTGCTGCTGATGGCCTGCGGCGACTGGTATGTCCGGATGATCGTGGAGAACCGGGCGGCGCTGGAGGAGTACTACGTGGTGCCCTACATCGGGGAGGAGCTGCTGAACCGGCTGGTGCTGAAGGACTCCTTCTACCGCATCTGCGACGAGGTGGGGGTGCCCTATCCCAAGACCTTCGTCTATGACTGCAAGGACCCCCAGCCCCTGGATTTCGACTTCTCCTATCCCGTCATCGCCAAGCCCGCCTCCTCCGCGGCGTACCACTACGCCAAGTTCGAGGGCAAGAAGAAGGTCTTCCGCATGAAGTCGGAGGAGGAGCTGTCCGCCATGCTGGACAAGCTCCGGGCCAGCGGCTATGACTACAAGTTCCTAATCCAGGACACCATTCCCGGACTGGACTACAACATGCGCATCCTCACCTGCTACTGCGACCGCCACGGCAAGGTGCGGTTCTTCTCCTCCGGCCACGTGCTGCTGGAGGACAACGCCGCCATGGGCGTGGGCAACCCGGTGGCCATCATCAACGACGTGAACCGGGAGATCATGGAGAACGCCCGGCGGTTGCTGGAGCACGTGGGCTACACCGGCTTCGCCAACTTCGACATCAAGTACGACGAGCGGGACGGCTCCTTCCGGTTCTTTGAGATCAACACCCGCCTGGGCCGCAGCAACTTTTATGTCACCGGAAGCGGCTTCAACGCCGTGAAGTGGATCGTGGACGACCTGATCTACGAGAAGGACTTCGACGACGAGCCGGTCATCGCCGACAATGAGGACAGCCTGTACACCGTGGTGCCCAAGGACGTCCTGATGAACTATGTGAAGGACGACGCCCTGCGCCAGCGGGTGAAGGAGCTGTACGCCAAGGGCTGCGTCCACGATCCCCTGAGTTATAAGGGCGAGCGCAACCTGATCCGCCGTCTCTACCCCATCTACTTCATGTGGAAGCAGCGGAAGAAGTTCCGGCCTTGAGCCGCTGATATTTAGAAGAAAGCAGGTACTTTGCTGCATGTGCGGATTTGTTGGTTTTCTGGATGAAAACATCACCTATTCCCCGGAGGAGACCGCCCGGGCCATGGCGGACCGCATCGCCCACCGCGGGCCGGACTCCGACGGTTATTTTTGCGAGAATCACGTGGGCATGGGCTTCCGGCGGCTGTCCATCATCGACCTGGACGGCGGCAGCCAGCCCATCTTCAACGAGGACCGGAACCTGGTCATCACCTACAACGGCGAGGTCTACAACTTCCAGGAGCTGCGGGAGGCGCTGCTGGCCAAGGGCCACGTCTTCACCACCCGCACCGACACGGAGGTCCTGCTCCACGGCTACGAGGAGTGGGGCGAGGAACTGCCCAAGAAGCTGCGGGGCATGTTCGCCTTCGTGATCTACGACCGGAAGGAGGAGACGATCTTCGGCGCCCGGGACATCTTCGGCATCAAGCCCTTCTACTACTACCGGGACGGCGGCACCTTCCTGTACGCCAGCGAGATCAAGGCCTTCCTGGCCCATCCCAATTTCCACCGGGCGTTCAATGAGAAGTGGCTCTCCACCTATCTCTGCATGGAGTATATCCCCAACGAGGAGACGCTGTTCACCAACGTGTACAAGCTGCCGGCGGGCTGCTGCTTCACGTACCACGCCGGGGAGATGCGCGTCAGCCGCTACTTTGAGCTGCGCTACGACATCGACCGCAGCAAGACCATGGAGCAGTGGGAGGATGCCATCGAGGAGACCTTCCGGGCCTCCTGCCGGGCCCACCGCATCAGCGACGTGGAGGTGGGCTGCTTCCTCAGCAGCGGTGTGGACTCCAGCTACGTCACCCGTCTGCTGCGGGACGATATGCCGGTGAAGGCCTTCTCCATCGGCTACGCCGAGGAGAAGTACAGCGAGCTGCACCACGCGGAGGAGCTGGCGGAGAAGATCGGCGTGGAGTGCATCACCCGGAAGATCACGGCTCAGGAGTTCTTCGACGCCGTTCCGGCGGTGCAGTACCACATGGACGAGCCGCTGCCCAATCCCTCCGCCATCCCCCTGTACTATCTCACCCAGATGGCCAGCCGGCACGTGAAGGTGGTCCTCTCCGGCGAGGGCGCCGACGAGCTGTTCGGCGGATACAATTATTATAAAGAGTGCCTGGACTTCGAGAAGTACATGAAGGTGCCCCAGTTCGTCCGCAGCGCCTTGGGCGGCGCGGCGGAGAAGCTGCCCCAGTTCCACGGCCGCCGCTTCCTGATGCGGGGCCGTCTGCCCCTGGAGAAGCGGTATATCCGCAACAACTATGACTTCCAGTACGCCGAACTGGGCAGATACCTGCCGGAGGGCTATACCGCCATCGAGCCCAGCACCCTCACCAAGCCCTACTTCGACCACGCAGCGGGGGAGGACGAGGTGACGCGGATGCAGTACGCGGACATCTGCACCTGGCTGCCCTTCGACATTCTCCAGAAGGCGGACAAGATGAGCATGGCCGCGTCCCTGGAACTGCGGGTGCCCTTCCTGGACCGGGAGGTGCTGAAGCTGGCGGTGCAGATCCCGGCGGAGTACCGTGTCACCAAGGAGATGACCAAGGTGGCCCTCCGCCGCACGGCGGGCCGCGTCCTGCCGGAGAAGTCCGCCAAGATGCCCAAGATCGGCTTCATCACGCCCCTGAACGACTGGATGCGCCAGGACGGCTTCTACCAGCGCATCCGGACGGCCTTCGAGAGCGACGACGCCAAGCGCTTCTTCCAGACGGACGCCCTGCTGGAGCTGCTGGAGCAGCACAAGTCCGGCCACAACGGCGGCATGAAGCGCATCTGGACCATCTACTGCTTCCTGGTGTGGTACGACCAGTTCTTTCACTGCCCCTGCGCTTCTGAGCAGTAAAACACGAATCACACAGCGACACAGAGAGAACAGGCGGCGCTCCGGCCGCCGACAGGAGGATTCCGCAGATCATGCCTGAGAGAAAAAAGACCAGCTTTTTTGGCGGCGCGGCGGTTCTGGCCGCGGGCATCGTCATCGTCAAAATTCTGGGCGCCATCTATAAAATACCCATCGTCAACGTGCTGGGCGGCAGCTACGCGGACTTTCAGAACGCCTACTATATCTACGCCCTGCTGCTGACCATCTCCACCGCCGGACTGCCGGTGGCACTGTCCAAGATGGTGGCGGCGGCGGACGCCCGGGGAGAGGACCGGCAGGTCCGGAAGATTTTCCGGGTGTCCCTGTGCGTGTTCCTGACGCTGGGCGTGGTGTCCTTCTTCGTCATGTTCTTCGGTGCGGACGCCCTGGCGGAGATGCTCCACGATCCCCTGGCGGCCAAGAGCATCCGGGCCCTGTCTCCGGCGGTGATCTGCGTGGGCTGTCTGGCCTCCTTCCGGGGCTATGCCCAGGGCCACGCCAACATGGTGCCCACCGCCGTCTCTCAGATCATCGAGGCCTTCTGCAAGCTGGTCATCGGCCTGACTCTGGCGGTGCTGGCCCTCCGGGCCGGAAAGAGCGGTGACACCGCCGCCGCCATGGCCATCGTGGGCGTCACCGTGGGCTCCTTTGCCGCCCTGGGCTACATGCTGCTGGAGTATCTGCACCACCGTCAGATGCCCCGCTCTCAGGAGGAGACGGCTCCGGCGGGGGACATCCTCCGGGAGCTGCTGTCCATCGCCATCCCCATCACCCTGACCTCCTCCGCCGTCTCCGTCATCAATCTCATCGACACCTCCCTGGTGCAGGGACGGCTCCAGACCGCCCTCCACATGACGCTGGACCAGTCCCGGGAGCTGTTCTCCGCCTACTCCGGTGTCATGACCTTGTACAATCTCCCGGCGTCCCTGATCATCGCCATCACCGCGTCCATCATCCCCGCTGTCTCCGCCAGTCTGGCTCGGTCTGATCCCCGGGGCGCGTCCCGGGTGGTGCGGGCCTCCCTGCGCATCACGGCGCTGCTGGTACTGCCCATGGGCGTGGGACTTTCCGCCCTGGCGAAGCCCATCGTGCAGATGCTGTTCCACAGGCTGGACCCGGACGTGTCCGGCCCGCTGCTGGCGGTGCTGGGTATCGCGTCCATCTTCGTGTGCATCATGTCCGTGTCCAACTCCATTTTACAGGCCTACGGATATGAGCGGCTGCCGGTGCTCATCATGATTGCCGGCGGCGTGGTGAAGATCGTGGTGAACTACAATCTGGTGGGCATTCCGTCGGTGAACATCAACGGCGCCCCCATCGGCACCCTCTGCTGCTTCACCCTGGCGGCGGTACTGGATCTCATCATCATCCGCCGCATCCTGCCCCGGCCGCCCAAGTACGGCCGTATGTTCCGGGGGCCGCTGCTGGCCACCATCCTCATGGGCCTGTCCGCCAAGGGCGCCTACTGGGCGGCCAGCCTCCTGTTCGGAAACACCCTCTCCACGCTGCTGGCCATGGCCGTGGCGGTGGCGGTGTACTTCTTCCTGGTGGTGTTCCTCCAGCTCCTCTCCCGGGAGGATCTGGCCCTGATGCCCAAGGGCGAGAAGCTGGCGGACCTGCTGCGCCTGCCCCGCGGCGGGAGAGGCGCCTGAGCGCATTCCAACCGGCCTGCACATTTTATACCATGGGTCCCACCCTGTCCGGCGGACCCGTGGTATTTTTCTGGGGGCAGCCCCTTCTGAACCGCTTGACACGGCCTTGTTTTCGCGGTACGGTTTGTATGAACGGGAAACTCAGTGATTTGAACGGTGGGTGAGATGATGATACAATACGGCATCCTGATCCTCTTTCTCCTGGCGCTCTTTGCCTGCATCCTTTGGGGCTTTTCCGTGATCTGGGCGCTGCTGCTGGGGTATGCCCTGTTCGCGGGCTACGCCCTGTACCGGCGGAACTCCCCCAAAGAGGTCCTGAAAGTGACCTGGGAGGGTATCCGGATGGTGAAAAACATCCTGCTCACTTTTATCCTCGTCGGAATGATCACCGCCCTGTGGCGGACGGCGGGCACCATCCCGGCCATCATCTACTACGCCATGCGGCTGTTTTCCCCGTCGCTGCTGCTTCTGGCCTCCTTCCTGCTGTGCGCACTGGTGTCCGTTCTCACCGGAACCTCTCTGGGCACGGCGGCCACGGTGGGCGTGATCTGCATGATGATCGGCGGCGGTATGGGCACCGATCCCGCACTGCTGGGCGGAGCCATTCTGTCGGGCAGCTTTTTCGGGGACCGCTGCTCCCCTATGTCCACCAGCGCACTGCTGGTGGCGGACGTCACGAAGACGGATATCTACCGGAATATCGGCAACATGATCCGGACATCCGCGGTCCCCTTCCTCATCACCTGCGCCGTCTACATCGTCCTGGGCCGCAGCCAGAGCGGCCAGAGCATGGGCGCGGCGGTGGTCGCCCGGTTCGCGGAGTGGTTCGACCTCCGGCTGCTGACCATCCTGCCGGCGCTGGCCATCGTGGTGCTGGCGCTGTTCCGGGTGAAGGTGAAGCTGGCCATGGGCATCAGCATCGGCATCGCCCTGGTGATCTCCGCCGCGGTGCAGGGCGCACAGCCCCTGTGGCTGCTGCGGACCATCGTCTTTGGCTTCCGGGCCGGGGACCCGGAGCTGGCCGCGCTGCTGAACGGCGGCGGCATCCTGTCCATGAAGAAGGCCTTCGCCATCGTGATGATCTCCGGATCCTACGCGGGACTGTTCCGGATCACGGGACTGCTGGAGGGACTGCGGAGCAGGCTGGCCGCCCTCAGCAGAGTCATCACCCCCTATGGGGCGCTGCTGGTCACGGCGGTGCTGACCTGCATTGTAGCCTGCAATCAGAGCCTGTCCATCATCCTGACTGATCAGCTCTGCGGCGATATCATCCCGGACAAGGACCGGATGGCCGCGGCGCTGGAGGACACCTGCGTTGTGATCGCCGCGCTGATCCCCTGGTCCGTGGCCTGCGCCACGCCCCTTGCAACTCTGTCCGCACCTACCACGGCCCTGCTGGCCGCATGCTATCTGTACCTTCTGCCGCTGTGCCACTTCTGGACGGGACGATTCGTCCGGAGCGAGGAGGAGTGATCTACCCGCAGGCCGTTTCCAATGAGCGCACCAAGAAAAAGTCCGGACGCCGCAAAAGGCGTCCGGACTTTTATATTGGACAAAATAACTGGTTTATTGACAGTTTTCCCCGGCGCGGAACAGACGCAGCACATCCTCCAGGGTGCGCTGGTAGTATTCCCGGCTCCGGGATGCGAACTCCTTGAAGGCCGAGGCGGACCGGTCGATACCGAACATGGCGGTGACGCCCAGATCGTAGGCTTCCCCGGCGTCCTCCGCGATGCCGCCCACAATGGCCACCAGGGGGATGCGGCGGGGGGCGGTGCGCCGGGCGATGCCGGAGATGACCTTGCCGTGGACGCTCTGACTGTCAATGCGGCCCTCGCCGGTGATGACCAGGCCGGCGCCGTCCAGACAGCGGTCAAACTGCACCAGATCCAGCACAGCCTCGATGCCCGGCTTCAGCTCAGCGCCCAGGAAGGCGATGCAGCCCGCACCCATGCCGCCGGCGGCGCCGGCGCCCGGCACCTGGGCGACAGAAATACCCAGCTCCCGCTGGAGGACCTGATCCAGACACCGGAGCTGGCGGTCCAGCCGCTCCACGATGACGTCGTCCGCCCCCTTCTGGGGGCCGAAGATGTAGGCTGCGCCGGTGGGACCGTACAGGGGATTCTCCACGTCGCACATGACGGTGATCTTCACGCCCGCCAGCAGCTGCCGGGTCTCGGTGAGATCAATATGGGCGATGCGGTCCAGGGTGCCGCCCACGGGAACGAAGGCCTGTCCCGCTGCGTCCAGGAACCGGGTCCCCAAAGCGGCGGCGCAGCCGCAGCCGCCGTCATTGGTGGCACTGCCGCCCAGGCCCAGCAGGATCTCCGTGCAGCCCTGCTCCGCCGCATGGCGGATCAACTGGCCCACGCCGTAGGTGGAGGCTGTCTCCGGGTCCTTCCGGTCACCCACCATGGGCAGACCGGCGGCGCTGGCCATCTCGATAATGGCACTGGGGCCCTTCCGGGCATAGGTGGCCTCCACCGGTTCCCCGAAGGGGCCGGAGACCGTCACCGTCACCGGCACGGCGCCGATGGCCTCAATGAAGCACTCCACGGTCCCCTCGCCGCCGTCAGCCACCGGAATGGCCACGATCTGGCAGTCCGGGAAGATGCGGGGGATGGACTGCCGCGCGATCTCACAGATCTCCTGGCTGGACAGCGTGCCCTTGAAGGAGTCGGAAATGACGATGCACTTCTTCATGGGTGTTTACGGATTCACCACATTGTTGGGGGTGCCGGCCATGTAGGACTTCACGTTTTCCACGGTGCAGTCCATGATGCGCTGGCGGCTCTCCTTGGCGCCCCAGGACATGTGAGGAGTGATGATGCAGTTCTTGGCCTTCAGCAGGGGATTGTCGCCGTGGATGGGCTCCGTGGACACCACGTCCAGCGCAGCGGCAGCCACCTTGCCGGAGTTCAGAGCGTCCGCCAGGTCCTGCTCCACTACCATCTGGCCACGGCTGTTGTTGATGATGATGACGCCGTCCTTCATCTTGGCAATGTTCTCCTTGTTGATGATGCCGGTGTTGAAGGGGAACAGGGGCATCTGCAGACCCAGCACGTCGGACTGGGCGAACAGCTCGTCCAGAGAGACGTATTCCACGCCCAGAGCCTTGGCGGCCTCGCTCTCCCGGGCATCATAGGTGATGACCCGCATGCCCAGAGCTTTGGCGATCTCGGCGGTGTGGATGCCGATGTTGCCGCAGCCCAGCAGGCCGTAGGTCTTGCCAGCCAGCTCGATGAGGGGATAGTCCCAGTAGCACCAGTCGGCGCAGTTCTCCCACTTGCCGGCGTAGACGGTGTCGCTGTGGTGGCCGATGTGGTGGCAGACCTCCAGCAGCAGGGCGATGGCGAACTGGCTGACGGAACGGGTGCCGTACACAGGCACGTTGGACACGCAGATGCCCTTCTCCTTGGCATAGGCGATGTCGATGACGTTGTAGCCGGTGGCCAGCACGGCGATGTACTTGATGCTGGGGCAGGCGTCAAAGGTCCGGCGGCTGATGGGGGTCTTGTTGGTGATGACCACCTCGGCGTCGCCGATGCGGGCGATGATCTCCTCTTCGTCGGTGAGGCTGGTGCGGTCATAGACCGTCAGATCGCCCAGCTTGCCCAGAGCGTCCCAGCTGAGATCGCCGGGGTTCTCCGTGTATCCGTCCAGTACCACGATCTTCATAGTGTGCTCCTCCTTGTGATCAAAAATTTTAATGAATGGGCCGTATCTTGATGATGAGATTATAATCCGGAAGGGGTTGTAATTTTTATAAAAATTTTATATGATATCTGTAAAATAACCAAAGGAGGCGGCGCTGTGTTCATCGGCCGGGGGGACGCCCAGCACATTGTGGATGAGATGAAGACCTCCATCCACCGGGACATCAACATCATGGACGGGGAGGGGGTCATTCTGGCCAGTACCAACCCCACCCGGCAGGGAAAGCTGCATCAGGGGGCCCTGCGGATCATCCGGGAAGGGCTGCCCGAGCTGACCATCTGGGAGGACGATCCGGAGGCGGGGGTCCAGCGGGGCATCAATCTGCCCATTGTGCTGGACGGACAGCTGGCCGGGGTCATCGGCGTCACCGGCGACCCGGCGGAGGTGTCCGTCTTCGGCGACATCATCAAGCGGATGACGGAGATCATGGTGGAGAGCATCCGCCAGCAGGAGCAGTCCGACCTGCTGGACCGGGCCAAGAGCCTGTTCGTGGAGAACTGGCTGTTCTCCGACGCGCCGGATCTGTCGGAGCTGGAGGTCCGGGGACGGTTGCTGGGGCTGGACATCGCGGCGCCCTACACCGTGGCCATCCTCCGTCTGGCGGAGGACGACTCCGCCCGGCTGCGGCGTCCGGAGGATCTGTGGGAGGTCCGCAGCAGCATGTTCCTCCGCATGGCCCAGAACCGCATCGGACGGAACGGCCGGAATTTCTGCGCCGTTATGAAGAACCAGATCATCGTCCTGCTGTGCCGCAGCGGCCGAAAGGACGCCTTCAACGTCATCAGCCGCGTCCGGGCCGACATCGAGGGCTACTGCGGCGTCCGGGTCAGCGGCGGCATCAGCAGCGCGTCCCGGGATCCGCTGGACATCCGGCGGTGCTATCTGGAGGCCAGGACCGCCGGGGCCGCGGCGGCCCAGTCCCCCCGGCATCCCATCGTGTTTTACGACCAGGTCTCCCTGGAGTTCATTCTGGAGAGCATCCCCGCCGCCATCCGCCGGGACCTGTGCCATATGGTGTTCTCCTCCTGCCAGGGGGAGGAGCGGGAGGAGCTGCTGCGGACCATCCGGGTGTACTTCGAGTGCGACGGGGACATCCGGGCCTGCGCGGAGCGGTGCTGCGTCCACCGCAACACCTTTCAGTACCGCATGGACCGGGTGAAAAAGCGGACGGGGTACAGTTTGCGGGTACCCAGAGAGTCGTTTCTGCTGTACCTGGCGGCCCGGGAGGCGGACTGAGCCGCCGGGAATTGCTTTTTCCGGCGGACTGTGGTAAAATATCCCTCGAATTTTGTCGGAACAGCGTCCGGATACGGGGCCTGTTCCGGGGAGGCCAGAGCATGCGGTTGAGATCAAAACTGAAAGACCTGTACGAGAGCCCCACGCCCACCGTGGCGCTGACGGATTATGAGGAGTTCTCCAAGTTCATGAACCGGGCGGAACAGCGCTGCGGCGAGACCGGCGGGAATTTTGACGTGATCCTGGACTGGACCATCCACAGCCTTATCCTGAGCCTGACGTCCGACAGTCCGGGCCGCATCTTCCTGCCCAAGACCCGGACGAATCAGTTTGATCTCTGCGACCTGCTGCCGGTGGAGGACATCCAGCCCTCGGGAAAGCGGCTGATGGCCCTGAAGGATCTGAGCATCATCGCGCCGGTGTGGAGCAACGGCGACCTGGAGCGATCCCTGGAGGCATTCTACAGCGGCGGCTATCAAGGGAAAGTCCTGGACAAGGAGGTCTCCGGCATCTGCATCCCGGAGCTGAAGCTGGCCATCGTCTGCAACAATGTGGACGACATCTACGTCCAGCGGATCTGGCGGGCCGGCGCCGCCCTGTTCGACATGTACTCTCTGAAGGATCTGGAACCCATCCTCAGCACGGACGGAGCATTCTGGTACTTTGACGAGGGAGACGGCGAGGAGAGCTCCGAGCCGGTGCTGGAGCCCCGGATGGCGGCGCTGTACAACTGCGGCCTGCGGCGGTACTGCATCGGAAGAACGTAAGGCCGGAACTATATGAAAAGACAGACATCGCCCCGCCGCGGACACCCCGCCCCGGGGCGATGCGCATTTTGGTTACGGATGCTCCTCCAGCCAGCGGAGGGCGCAGCAGGTGAGGATGGCGCTGCCGGTGGGCAGGGCCTCCTCGTCGAATTTCACCTTGGGATGGTGCTGGGGATAGGGATAGCCCTTGGCGGGCTCTCCGGCGGCCAGGGCCAGCATAACGGAGGGCACCTCCTGGCTGACATAGGCGAAGTCTTCAGAGCCGCCGCCGGACAGTCCGCCGGAAGCGGCCATCTTCTGGCCGGACAGGGCCCGCTCCGGCCCCAGCAGCTCCGCCGTGTACTTCTCGGCGTCCCGCACCAGATCGGCGTTGTTCACCAGGGTGGGGCAGCCGCTGCCGAATTCCACGGACGCGCTGGCCCGGAAGACGGCGGCTGTGCCCTGAGAGATCTCTGTCAGGCGCTGCTTCAGTTGGGCGCGGGTCTTCTCATCATAGGTGCGGATGCTGCCGCCCAGCACCGCCGTGTCGGGGATGGCGTTGGCGGCGGCGCCGGCGTGGAAGGTGCCCACTGTCAGAACGGCCCGGGCGTTGGGGGACAGCTCCCGGGCGTGAAGCTCCTGAAGGGCCACCACGATGTGGGCCGCGGCGGAGAGGGGGTCCACGCCGTCCTGGGGGGCGGAGCCGTGACAGCCCTGGCCCTGGACGGTGACGGTGAAGTAGTCCGCGGCGGGGGCGCTGACGCCGGGGGGCGAGACGATGACCGATCCGGCGGGCAGGGGGACACCCGCCATCACATGGATCATCATGGCCGCGTCCACGCCCTCCAGGATCCCGGCGCCGATCATGTCCCGGGAGCCCTCGAAGATCTCCTCGGCGGGCTGGAACATCAGCCGGACGGTGCCGGTGATCTCGTCTTCATGGGCCTTCAGGATGCGGGCGGCCTCCAGCAGCATGGCGGTGTGGAGATCGTGGCCGCAGGCGTGCATCCGGCCCGCGGCGCAGGAGAAGTCCACGCCGGACTCCTCCTGAATGGGCAGGGCGTCCATGTCCGCCCGCAGCAGGAAGGTCTTTCCGGGCCGCTTCCCGCCCACGTCTACCGACAGTCCTGCCCTGCCCAGGGGCCGGGGCGCATAGCCCATCTCCTCCAGCCGGGCTCGGACCCAGGGCAGGGTCTCCGCCAGATCGAAGCCCGTCTCCGCATGGGCGTGGAGCCAGCGGCGGTCCTCCGCGATACGTCCGGCGTCCCGCCGGGCCTCCTCCAGAATGATCGTGCAGTTCAGCATACAAGTCTCCTTCCGCAGCGCGGAGTTCTGCTCCGCCGCTGTCATTGCAGTTTATCCGGACTTATTATATCACTTTTACCGGATTCGCAACAGTCCTCCGTCCGGACCGGCGGTTTTCTTCAAATAATTGCACAGTCCGCGGAAATATGCTATGATGGCGGCAAGAGAACTTGAAAAGGCTGTGATCGCCGCGTGATCGTTTTTGATTTGGAATGGAACAGCGGATGCTATGACAACATCCGCCTGGATGAGATCTTACAGATCGGGGCCGTGCGGGTGGACCGTCCCGGCGGAAGAATTCTGGACACCTTCTGCGCCCATATCCGCCCCCGCGTCCACAAGCGGCTGTCCCCCGCAGCCAAGCGTCTGCCGGAACTGGAGACCTATCAGACGTCGGAGCTGACGTTTCCCCAGGCGCTGGAGGCGTTTCTCCGGTGGTGCGCCGGGGAGGAGCTGGCCGCCTGGGGCGGGGGAGACCTGAAGGCGCTGGCCAGGAATCTGCAGTACTGGGATATCAAAGCGGAACTGCCGGAGCGGTTCCTGGATTTGCAGGACGCCTTCGCCATGACCCTGGAGGCCCCGGGGGAGATCGCCCTTCACCGGGCGGTGGAGTACTGCCGGATCCCGGACGTCTTCGACTACCACAACGCCCTGAACGACGCCGTGTACACCTCTCTGGTGGGAGGCTGGGCGGACCCGGAGGTGCTGCCTCTGGCCGTGCGGGGCGCCGGCATTCTGGCGGCGGAGGAGCCGGCCGCGGCCCCTGGACGGCGGTACGGCCCCTTTGAGACGGTGGAGGAGGCCCTGACCAACCGGGGCTGCCGCAAGGGGAGATGTCCCGTGTGCGGACAGGCATCCTTTGTCAGCCAGTGGCGCTTCCACGGCAAGGGGCCCTATTACGCCAAGCTGGGCTGTCCGGAACACGGCGGATACCTGTTGCGGCTGGAGGTCCAGCGGGGACGGTCGGCCCTGCTGTGGGGCCGTGCGGCGGAGCTGGGACTGACGGCGGCAAACCGGGATCTGCTGCGGGAACTGAAGCAATTGGAGGTGTTCCGGTGTCCCCGGCGGCAGCTGACGCCGAAGCAGAAGCGGAACCGGGCCCGGTATTTCGCGTCCCGGCGCAAGGAGGCGGCGGGGGGCTGACGGGGAAAAACGGTCCCGGGATAGATGTTTCCGGTGGCTCTCTTCGCTCAGCGGGCTGTCTATGAAAGACAATAAAATCAGAGCAGGCCGGCCCTTACAGGACCGGCCTGCTTGCGGTCGTCCCACCGGAGGTGGACACACCTGACAGATTAAAAGACCATTATATTAAAAAATTAGGACAATAAACTGATCTATAGAGTGGTCATTCGCTGCCGGCACGCATGGAGCGGTAGCGCTTGAGGGCGTCGCGGTAGGAGGTGAGGACGGCGCGGCGGGAGGAGCCGCCGTAGTGCTGCTTCAGGACGCCTTCCAGCCAGGCGTCAATGCTGGGAAAATGCTGCCCCACGAACAGTCTGCGCAGGTAATCCTCCGTCAGATCCAGGGTATGGGTGCAGTTGAAGGCCAGCACTTCCTCCGTGGCGGCATCCACCTCAAAGGCAACATAAAAGGAGCCGAAGATCCGGGTGATGGCGTTGTCCGCGTTGGTGCGGGATTCGCCGATGACATAATAGCTGGGCAACGGGTCGGGTGCTTTCATGGCGCATGATGCCTCCTAGCATAAGAATACAGGTTGTTCTCAGGAGCCTGGACCCCTCTTTATTAGAATAAAACGGACGCAGGCGAATGTCAAGGACAGCGGTCCGGCAGATGACAGAGAGACATGTACAATTTATACAAAATCTGAAAGAAAAAACAAGTAAAACAGAAAAATATGACCAACTCCCTTGACGGAAGTCCTGTTTTCCGATATCCTGAAAACAGGAAAGCAGTACTTTCCTCTATATTGGCTGCTTTGTTCGGCGTGGTATAGTACCCTATACCAAAGAGCGGATGAAACCCAGCAGAAGACGCGCGTGATGCGCGGCTTTCTGCTGGGCTTTTTTATCGGCAGTGACATGTACAGGGGGTGGAGATATGACTCTGAAAGAGGCGGTGGAGGCCAGACAGGCGGCGCTGCTGGAGAGCCTGCGGGAGAGCGTCCGCATCCCCAGTGTGCGGGGGCCTGCGTCAGAGGACTGTCCCTACGGACAGGGCGTCCGCCGCTGCCTGGACCACGCTCTGGAGACAGCGGAGAAGCTGGGCCTGACCTGCGTGGACATGGACCACCAGATGGGCTGGTGCGAGTACGGGGATGGCCCGGAGATGATCGCCGTGCTGGGCCATCTGGATGTGGTGCCGGATGGCGAGGGCTGGAGTTTCGACCCCTTCGGCGGGGAGATCCGGGACGGAAAGATCTTCGGCCGGGGGACCATGGACGACAAGGGCCCCACCATGGCGGCCCTGTACGCGCTGGCGGCCATCCGGGACACGGGATTGCCCCTGCGGCGGCGCATCCGTCTTCTGCTGGGCACCAACGAGGAGACCGGCAGCCAGGATATGAAATACTACCGGGCCCACGGCGGGGAACTGCCGGTGATGGGCTTTACCCCGGACGGGGAGTACCCCGTCATCAACGGAGAGAAGGGCATCGTCAACGTGACGTACCATAAGGACTATGCCCAGACAGGCGATGTGCGGCTGACGCGGCTGTCCGGCGGATCGGCGCCCAATGTGGTGCCCGCCGCCGCCCGGGCGGAGATCGCCTGCCCGGCGGAGCTGGCGGCACGTTTGGCGTCGGAGAGCACGGAGACCGTAGTTTGGACGCCCCGCCCGGGCGGCACCGTGCTGGAGGTCCGGGGCGTCAGCGCCCACGGCAGCACGCCGGAGCTGGGCGAGAACGCCATCGGCCGCATGATGCAGGCGCTGGCGGCACTGCCGCTGCGCGGCGGCGCGGCGGAGGCGGTGCGGTTCCTGGCGGAGAAGATCGGCATGGAAACCAGCGGCGAGTCTTTGGGCATTGCCCTGCGGGACGACATCTCCGGGAGCCTGACATTGAATCTGGGCACCGTGGAGGGCGATGAAACGGGCCTGACGGTGCGGATCAACTACCGCTATCCCGTGACGAAGCGGCTGGAGGACTGCGAGCCCATCCTGCGGAGGGCCTTCGGGGAGGCCGGCTTTGCGCTGGCGGAGCAGATCCACAAGGCCAGTCTCTACGTCCCGGCGGACAGCGAGCTGGTGCGGACGCTGCTGGAGGTGTACGCCCGGGAGACGGGCCTGCCTGCGGCGCCCAAGAGCATCGGCGGCGGCACCTACGCCAAGTCTATGCCCAACATCGTGGCCTTCGGGCCCATCTTTCCCGGAGACGAGGTGCGGGAACACAAGCCCGACGAGTTCATCGAGATCGACAAGCTGATGAGAAACGCACAGATCATTGCGGAGGCCATGTACCAGTTGGCAAAATAAGAGAAAAGAGGAGGAGAGCGCATTGAAGATCACGGAGGTCCGGTTGGGGAAGCTCTCGGTCCCCCTGCGGGTGCCGTTCAAAACGGCGCTGCGCACGGTGAACAGTGTGGAGGACGTCATCGTGGAGCTCCGCACGGACACCGGCGCAGTGGGCTACGGCGAGGCCCCGCCCACCGGTGCCGTCACCGGCGACACCACCGGCGCCATCATCGGCGCCATTCAGGATCACATCGCCAGGAGCATCCTCGGACGGGATGTGGATGATTTCGAGGATCTGCTCCAGACCGTTCAGAAGTGCATCGTCAAGAACACCAGCGCCAAGGCGGCGGTGGACATCGCCCTGTGGGATCTGTACGGCCAGCTGTACGGCATCCCCGTCTACAAGCTGATGGGCGGCGCCCGGAAGCACATCGTCACCGACATCACCATCAGCGTCAACGATCCGGAGGAGATGGCGCGGGATGCCGTCAGCGCCGTGGAGCGGGGCTACGACTGCCTGAAGGTGAAGGTGGGCGCCGATCCCACGCTGGACGTGGCCCGGCTGGCCGCCGTCCGGCAGGCGGTGGGCAATGATGTGTGCATCCGTATCGACGCCAACCAGGCGTGGCAGCCCAAGGAGGCGGTCCGCATCCTGAACCAGATGCAGGAGCGGGGGCTGGCACTGGAGTTCGTGGAACAGCCGGTGAAGGCCCATGATCTGGCGGGCATGAAGTACGTCACGGAGCGGAGCTATGTCCCCGTCCTGGCGGACGAGAGCGTGTTCTCCCCGGAGGATGCCCTGAAGATCATGCAGATGGGCGCCGCGGACATGGTGAACATCAAGCTGATGAAGTGCGGCGGATTGTACAATGCCCTGAAGATCGTCTCTGCGGCGGAGGTGTACGGCGTGGAGTGCATGATCGGCTGCATGCTGGAGGCCAAGATCTCCGTCAACGCGGCGGTGGAGCTGGCCTGCGCCAAGAAGATCATCACCAGGATCGACCTGGACGGCCCGGTGCTGTGCAGCGAGGACCCCATCATCGGCGGCGCAGTGTTCAACGAGAAGAACATCACCGTCTCCGACGGGCCGGGCCTGGGCATCAAGGGCGTGGAGCCCGGCAGACTGGTCTATCTGTAAAGCGTCTGTCCCACGGAAAAGCGCGGCGGGCGGGACAGCTGGGGCCGGCCCGGTGCTTTTTAAATAGCGAGAAGAAAGGGAGAAAATTATGGTGATGAAAAACAGTTCAGGAACATGGCCGTAGGTCTGCGGACGTCCCATTCAAACAGAGAAAAATCAAACCATGAGAAGGAGATAGGAATATGATTACCACTGGCTTTTATTACATTGCTGCATGTGTGGCTATCCCCGCTATCATCTGCTGGCTGGAGGCAAAGACCAGCTGGAAGGTCTGGAAATGGCTCCCCGCGTTCGTATTCGTCTATCTGGTCAACATGATCTGCTGCACCGTCCACCTCTGGGATCTGGAGGCGACCTATCCCGCTTACGCGGCTGTGAAGAACAACCTGCTGTACGCGATGATCCCCCTGATGCTGATCCGCTGCGACGTCCGCAAGCTGGCAAAGCTGGGTCCCAAGCTGATCCTGACCTTCCTCTGCTCGGTGCTGACGGTCTGCGTGGGCGTTGTGGTCTCCTACGCCATCTTCCACGGCGCACTGGGCAACAACTCCGCTCACGCCGCGGCCGCCCTGGTGGGCAGCTGGCTGGGCGGCTCTGACAACATGGTGGCTGTTCAGGCGGTGCTGAACGTCCCCGAGGGCGACATGGGTGCCTGCATCATCATCGACAACATCTATTATTCCGTCTGGATCGCGTTCCTGCTGTGGTCTGCGGCCATGGCGGCCAAGTTCAACAAGTTCACAAAGGCCGATACCTCCTATCTGGACAACAAGATCGACATGAACGCCGAGGAGCTGATGGCCAAGGCGGAGCCCGCCAACTTCACCGGCCTGATGTTCCTGCTGGGCTTCGGCCTGGCCTGTTCCGCCCTGACCCAGTGGATCGGCAGCCTGATGAGCGGCTTCCTGACCCTGGAGGGAGGCACCTGGACCGTCATTCTCGGTACCCTTATCGGCGTGTTCGCCGGCATGTCTCCCATCTCCCGCATCGGCGGCAAGGAAGAGCTGTCCAACATGCTGGTGTACATCGTGGTGTCTCTGCTGGCCTCCCGCGCCGGCTTCAACGAGCTGTTCGACGCCCCCATCTGGCTGGTCTTCGGCGCTGTGGCCCTGGCGCTCCATGCGGTGCTCTTCATCCTGCTGGCCAAGATCTTCCACTTCGACCTCTTCTCCTGCGCCACCGCTTCCATGGCCTGCATCGGCGGCACCGGTTCCGCTCCCATCGTGGCGGCGTCCTTCAACTCCATGCTGATCCCCGTTGGTATCCTGATGGGCATTTTCGGCGGCCTGCTGGGCAACTTCCTGGCCCTGATCTGTGATGGGATCATGATCATGTTCTGACCGCGCACGTTCTGAAAACTCCATAGTTTCCATCCCTACGGTATGGCCGCTGTTGCCGCTCTGTCAACGGCGGCCATATCCCTTTACAGAAAGGAGTACACGCCATGCGTGTCAACGAGCAGTTCAAGTATCTGAATATCGGCCTTCCTGACCGCATCGCCCGGAAGAAGACCTTCGGCGATTTCCAGGGCGCCGTCCGTATGATCGACGACGAGCTGGCCGCCGGTAAGGGCAGCCCCGCCTATCAGGCCTGCCTGCGGGTGCAGCGGGAGCTGATCCTCCGCCTGGCCAGGGACTATCCCTACACCTTCGAGGAGGCCGTGGCCTTCGCGCAGAAGAGCGTCCCCGATTTCACCCCTCAGGAGATGGAGGAGCTGGAGCGCACCGGCCGGGTGGACTGGATCTACATCAACGGCGTTCCCCACTACTTCAACCGCTTCCTGGAGAACCTCTTTGAGACCGACCACAGCTATCTGAAGCGGGCGGGCATCCTGCCCCAGGGCGGCGACCCGGACAACTTCGCCCGCCGTCACGCCCTGTTTGAGGAACAGCGGGAAAAGGGCAGTGTGGCCCACCGCATCCGGGTGAAGGCCACCCTGCGGATGAACGACGACGTGTTCCGCCCCGGCGTCCGGGTGCTGGCCCATCTGCCCATCCCCGCCGACTGCGCAGAACAGTCCGACATCCGCATCGAGCGGGTGTTCCCGGAGACCGGAAGTCCTGACCGGGAGGACGCTCCCCAGCGCACCATCTCGTGGCAGGAGGTCATGACGGAGAACCATCCCTTCGAGGTGGAGTACTCCTACATCTACCGCGCCCGGTTCACAGACGCATGGAACGCCAGGGCCGACGCGGAGCAGCCAGACTTCTTCACCGGCGAGCAGGCGCCCCATATCATGTTCACTCCCTATATCCGGGATCTGACCGCCATGCTGACGGAGGGCGCGGCGGACAATCTGGAGAAGGCGCGGCGGATCTATGATTTTGTCACGCAGAACGTGAAGTACTCCTTCTCCCGGATCTACTTCGGATTGGAGTCCATTGCCGAGACCTGCGCCCGGAATCTGGTGGGCGACTGCGGCATCCAGACGCTGCTGTTCATCACCCTCTGCCGCTGCGCCGGTGTCCCGGCCCGCTGGGAGAGCGGCCTCGCCGTGGGACCGGACGCCACCGGCGCTCACGACTGGTGCAAGGTCTACGCCGCACCGCTGGGCTGGTTCCCGGTGGACCTCTCCCGGGGCGGCAGCGCCTTTGCACGGGGGGACGAGACGCTGCGGCAGTATTACTTCGGCAATCTGGAGGGCGACCGCATGGTGGCCAACCGGGAATTCCAGACGGAGTTCGGCGTGCCCAAGGAGCACTGGCGCTGCGATCCCTACGACAACCAGCTGGGCGAGATGGAGACCGAGGACCGGGGCCTGCTCTATGACGAGTTCGTCCGGAGCAAGGAACTGCTGGCATACGAGAAGCTGTAAAGCAAACGGCCTGCCGGACCGCGCGGCATCGGAGAGAAAAATTCCCCCGGAAAGAGCATGCACTCTTTCCGGGGGAACTGTCTGTTCAGGAGGGCGGGATCAGATGAAATACTCGATGGTCTTCTCGGCGGTGAGCTTCGTCCGGTCGTTGAACAGGACCACCGCCTCCCGGGTGTCCGCGGGACCCAGGGCGTAGATCTCCAGCTCCTCCCGGTTGAAAAAGGACTGGGGGACGATGCGGTTATAGGCGGAGGGATGATCCGTCACGCACCGGATCTCCGTCTGCGCAAAGGGCGTGTCCCGGTAGTAGGGGTCGAACAGATACACCTGGCCGTCCCGCCAGCCGGTCAGCAGCACGTAGTGCCACTCGTCAAAAAACA
The DNA here is from genome assembly GCF_052065175.1 of Dysosmobacter sp. HCP28S3_G4. NCBI lineage: Bacteria > Bacillati > Bacillota > Clostridia > Eubacteriales > Oscillospiraceae > Dysosmobacter > Dysosmobacter sp. HCP28S3_G4. The sequence goes on from NZ_JBQHUP010000011.1 coordinate 31,444, forward strand.
GCCGCACCACCACGGCACCGCCCCGGTTCAGGGCATCGCAGACCAGTCCCTGGCCGCCGATGTACACCGATTTTCCGGAGAGATACTGGCTGGAGATGGGGAGGCGTCCCACCTTTCCGAAGCCGTTGAGCCAGTTGCTGAGAAACATCATGGCGGTGCAGGAGGTGCCGCTCTTTCCGCTGACGCCGTCGGCACCGTAGCAGTCCAGGCAGTACAGCATGATGTTGCGGATGATCTCCGGGGGGATCTCCTCCCGGTCAAAAAGATAGCTGATGCCGTTGAGCATGGCGGTGGGGCCGCAGTCGTATTCGGAGCGCTGATAGAGGAGCGGATTTTTCATGTGACGTCACCTGCGCAGTGTGGAGTTTGCCGGGCGGCTTCCCCCGGATAGAGCTTCCGCTTCTCCCCGGTGTGCGGAGAGAAGCGGAAAGGCAGTTGTTGGAATCAGCCCCGCACGGCGGCGAAGCCCTTCTCCAGATCGGCGATGATGTCGTCGATGTGCTCGGTGCCGATGGAGAGGCGGATGGTGTTGGGATGGATGCCCTGATCCTCCAGCTCCTCGGGGGACAGCTGGGAGTGGGTGGTGGTGGCGGGATGGATCACCAGGGACTTGACGTCCGCCACGTTGGCCAGCAGGGAGAAGATCTCCAGATTGTCGATGAACTTGTGGGCCTCCTCCTGGCCGCCCTTGATGTCAAAGGTGAAGATAGAGCCGCCGCCGTTGGGGAAGTACTTCTCGTACAGGGCGTGGTCCGGATGGTCGGGCAGGCTGGGATGGTTCACCCGCTCCACCTGGGGATGGTTGGCCAGGAACTCCACCACCTTCTTGGTGTTCTCGGCGTGGCGGTCCAGTCGCAGGGACAGGGTCTCCACGCCCTGGAGCAGCAGGAAGGCGTTGAAGGGGGAGATGGTAGCGCCGGTATCCCGCAGCAGGATGGCCCGGATGTAGGTGACGAAGGCGGCGGGGCCGACGGCGTCCACGAAGCTGACGCCGTGGTAGCTGGGGTTGGGGGCGGCGATGGGGGCATACTTGCCGCTGGCCTTCCAGTCAAACTTGCCGGAATCCACGATGATGCCGCCCAGGGTGGTGCCGTGGCCGCCGATGAACTTGGTGGCGGAGTGGACCACGATGTCCGCACCGTGCTCGATGGGCCGGATCAGGTAGGGGGTGCCGAAGGTATTGTCGATGACCAGGGGCAGGCCGTGCTTGTGGGCGATTTCCGCGATGGCGTCGATGTCGGGAATGTCGCTGTTGGGGTTGCCCAGCGTCTCCAGATAGATGGCCTTGGTGTTGTCCTGAATGGCGTTTTCTACTTCCGCCAGATCGTGGGCGTTGACGAAGGTGGTGGTGACGCCGAACTGGGGCAGGGTGTGGGCCAGCAGGTTGTAGCTGCCGCCGTAGATGGTCTTCTGGGCCACGATGTGATCCCCGGCCTGGGCCAGGGCCTGGATGGTGTAGGTGATGGCCGCCGCGCCGGAGGCCAGGGCCAGAGCGGCCACGCCGCCCTCCAGAGCTGCCAGCCGCTTCTCCAGCACGTCCTGGGTGGAGTTGGTGAGACGGCCGTAGATGTTGCCGGCGTCCGCCAGACCGAATCGGGCGGCGGCGTGGGCGGAGTTGCGGAAGACGTAGGACGTGGTCTGGTAGATGGGCACGGCCCGGGAATCGGTGGCGGGATCGGGCTGCTCCTGACCGACGTGAAGCTGCAAAGTCTCAAATTTATAGTTACTCATGGTAAATACCTCTTTCATTTCATTTAGATTTTGTTGTTGGCACGAAAAAAGCCGGGGCGAAGTTCGCTCCCGGACTGCGTATGGCCAAACAGAGGTCCACCTGTGAGATCCTCAGTGAACAGTGGGCGCGCCGACGCACCCGGCCATATGAACAGTCCGGGAGTAGAGCATTCGTCCACAGCGGAAATTGCTGCGCAGCAGCTGCTCAAAATGGCGCGTCATCGCTATCCCTCCCATTGAATTACCTAGTTTGTTTGTCGGTTTATGAGCTATTTATAGCACACAATTCCGATGGTGTCAATAGGAAAAATAAAATTTTTCCAGGGGAAGGCCTGCGGTCTGCCGTCAAGGGAATCCGCTGTTGACAAATCGAGAATAACATAGTAATTTAATAGGATAATAGGGCGGGGATGGAAATGGGGCCCGGACCATTTTCCGGACTATACAACGCCGGAAAAATACGGTATGATAACAATAATTATGCGCAATGGGCAGGAGGTGAACGGCGTGAAGCCGGATATTGACGAGGCGCTGCGCTATCTGGGCGCGGGAAACGGTGCACCGGAGACGCTGCGGCGGGAGATCTCGGCCATGGCGGACCGTCTGGCCGGACAGCTCCAGCCCCGCTGGACGTATCAGGTCTTTGACCTGCGGCGGGAGGACGGGGCGTTCCGCCTCTGCGGCCCGGATATCGTCCTTGCCGGACGCACCGCGGAGCGGATGCTGGCCCAGTGCGGACAGGCCGTGCTGCTGGCCTGCACCCTGGGGGTCCGGTTTGACGCCCTGCTGCGGGCGGAGCAGGTCCGGGACATGGCGCGGGCGGTGATGCTGGACGCCTGCGGCAGCGCCCTGGTGGAGAGCGGCTGCGACGCTGCGGAGGGGGAGATCCGGGCCCGGTTCCCGGACCGGTATCTGACGGACCGGTTCAGCCCCGGCTACGGCGACCTGCCGCTGACCCTGCAGCCGTCCATCTGCGCCGCGCTGGACATGCCCCGGCGGCTGGGAGTCCATGTCACCGGGAGCCTGCTGATGAATCCGGCCAAATCCGTCACCGCGGTGATCGGCCTGTCGGACCGGCCCCAGCGGGCCAGGATCCGGGGCTGCGCCTACTGCTCCATGCGGGAGACCTGCACACTTCGTAAGGGGGGAAAGAGCTGTGCGCTCTGATTTTTTCAAGGATAAGATCGTCATTCTGGACGGCGCCATGGGCACCGTCCTCCAGCAGAAGGGACTGCCCCCCGGGGGCCAGCCGGAGCTGCTGAACCTGACGGACCCGGCGCTGCTGGAGTCCATCTACCGGGAGTATATGGCCGCGGGCAGTCAAGTGATCTACGCCAACACCTTCGGCGCCAACGGCCTGAAGCTGGGCCGCACCGGCCACGGCGTGGAGGAGATCATCACCGCCGCCATCGGCATCGCCAAACGGGCCGCCGCCGGGACGGAGGTCCGGGTGGCACTGGACGTGGGGCCGCTGGGAGAACTGCTGGAGCCCATGGGCAGTCTGCCCTTCGAGCGGGCCTACGAGCTGTTCCGGGAGATGGCGGTGGCCGGCGAGAAGGCCGGTGCCGATCTGGCGGTCATCGAGACCATGACGGATCTGTACGAGGCCAAGGCGGCGCTGCTGGCGGTGAAGGAGAACACGGACTTGCCGGTGTTCGTCACGATGTCCTTTGAGGAGCGGGGCCGGACCTTCGCCGGCTGCACCGTGGCCTCCATGGCCCGGACGCTGGAGGGCCTGGGGGCCGACGCCATCGGCCTGAACTGCTCCCTGGGGCCGGATCTGCTGGCGCCGCTGCTGAAGGAGCTGTGCGAAAACACCCGCCTGCCGGTGATCGCCAAGCCCAACGCGGGACTGCCGGACCCGGTGGACGGCCACTACGACATGGGGCCGGAGGCCTTCGCCCAGGCACTGCTGCCCTGTTTAGAGGCAGGCGTCACCATCTTCGGCGGCTGCTGCGGCACATCGCCGGACTATATCCGCTGCCTGAAGGCGGCGCTGGCGGGGAAGTCCCCCGCGCCCCGGCGGTATGACGCCGTGGGCTTCCTCTGCACGCCGGTGACGCCCCTGCGGCTGGAGGGCGTCCGGGTCATCGGCGAGCGGGTGAACCCCACCGGCAAGAAGCGGTTCCAGCAGGCGCTGCTGGAGAACGATCTGGACTATATCCTGGACGTGGCCATCCAGCAGGAGGACGCGGGGGCGGACATTCTGGACGTGAACGTGGGCTATCCCGGCGTGGACGAGGTGGACATGCTGCCCCGGGTGGTGAAGAAGCTGCAAAGCGCCGTGTCCCTGCCGTTGCAGCTGGACTCCACCAATCCCGACGCCTTGGAGGCGGGATTGCGGGTCTACAACGGCAAGGCGGCGGTGAACTCCGTCAACGGCGAGGCGGCGGTGCTGGAGCGCATCCTGCCCATCGTGAAGAAGTACGGCGCGTCCGTAGTGGGACTGGCTTTGGACAAGGGCGGCATCCCCCAGACGGCGGAGGGCCGGGTGGCCATCGCCCGGCGCATTCTGGACGCGGCGCTGTCCTGCGGCATCCCCAAGGAGGACGTGTGGATCGACTGCCTGACCCTCACCGTCTCCGCCCAGCAGGAGCAGGCCATGGAGACCCTGAAGGCGGTGCGGACCGTCCGGCGGGAGCTGGGACTCCAGACCGTGCTGGGGGTGTCCAACATCTCCTTCGGCCTGCCTAACCGGCCCCTCATCACCCAGAACTTCCTGATCCAGGCCATGGCCGCCGGACTGACGCTGCCCATCATCAACCCCAATCAGCGGGAGATGATGGACGCCGTGGCGGCCTTCCGGGTGCTGTCCGGCGAGGACGTCCAGTGCCAGGCGTACGTGGCCCGCTTCACGGGAGAAGCTGTGCCCGTGAAGGCCGCGGCGCCGTCCGCCGCCGGTGACATGACCCTGGACGACGCCATCATCAAGGGCCTGAAGGCCGACGCCGGACGGCTGGCCAAACAGGCGCTGGAGACGGAGAGCGAGCTGACCCTGGTGGAACAGCACCTGATCCCGGCGCTGGATCAGGTGGGCGAGGCGTATGAGAAGGGGAAGATGTTTCTGCCCCAGCTGCTCAGCGCCGCCCAGGCGGCCCAGTCCGTCTTCGAGGTCATCCGGGCCGCCATCGCCGAGAAGGGCGGCGCGCCGGTGAAAAAGGGACGGCTCATCATCGCCACGGTCCAGGGAGACATCCACGATATCGGCAAGAACATCGTCAAAACGGTGCTGGAGAACTACGGCTACGAGGTGCTGGATCTGGGCCGGGACGTGGCGCCGGAGACCATCGTGGAGACGGCGGTGAAAGAGAACATCCGGCTGGTGGGCCTGTCCGCCCTGATGACCACCACCCTCCCCGCCATGGAGGAGACCATCCGCCAGCTCCGGGAACTGCCGGAGCCGCCGGTGACCTTCGTGGGCGGCGCGGTGGTGACGCCGGAGTACGCAGAGAAGATGGGGGCGGACTACTACGCCAGAGACGCCCGTCAGTCCGTGGAGATCGCGAGAAAGGTTCTGGGATAAATGGACATTCGGGCTTATCTGCGGCAGGGAAAGCCCCTGCTGTTCGACGGTGCCATGGGCACCTGGTTCGCGGCCCAGCCCGGCCGGGCGGGAGAGCTCTGCGAGAAGGCGGATCTGGAGCATCCGGAGGAGATCGCCGCCATCCACAAGGCCTATCTGGAGGCGGGCTGCCGGGCCATCAAGACCAACACCTTCGGCGTGGGCGTAGAGCTGGCGGAGAATGGGGAGGAACCGGCGGAGCGGCTCATCGAGGCTGCCTGCCGTCTGGCCCTGGACGCCGCCCGGCCCTATGACGCCTGGGTGTTTGCGGACCTGGGGCCTGCGCCCCGGGGACGGGAGCTGTCCCCCGGGGAGAACTACATCCGTCAGGCGGAGCTGTTCCTGGGACAGGGCGTCACCCACTTCCTGGCGGAGACGCTGCCCACCGACGAGGGCATCCCGGAACTGGCCCGGTATCTGAAGGAGAATTGCCCGGCGTCGTTCCTCATCGTCTCCTTCGCGGTGGGCTTTGACGGGACGACCCGGGACGGCTGTCTGGGCAGCGAGCTGTTCCACCGGACCGCCGCCCTGCCGGGAGTGGACGCCGTGGGCTTCAACTGTGTCTCCGGCCCCCATCATCTGCTGGAGTACATCCGGAAGCTGGACCTGGGGGGCGTGACATTGTCCGTCATGCCCAACGCGGGCTATCCCACGGTGCTGGGACGCCGGACCGTGTTCCAGGGGACGCCGGACTATTTCGGCGAGAAGCTGGCGGAGATCGCCCAGGCGGGGGCGGCCATCGTGGGCGGCTGCTGCGGCACCACGCCGGAGCATATCGCCAGAGCCGCCGCGGCGCTGAAACGGGAGCGCCCCGCCGTGTCCGTCCGGCCCCGGACGGAACAGCCGGAGCAGCGGGGGGAACCCCATCGGAACTCCCTGTGGGAGAAGCTGGAGAGCGGCCGGCGGGTCATTGCCGTGGAGCTGGACCCGCCGGTGGACGACAACGTGCAGCCCTTCCTGGATGGCGTCCGGGTGCTGCGGGACGTAGGCGCCGACGCTGTCACCATTGCGGACTGCCCGGTGGGCCGTCCCCGGGCGGACAGCAGCCTGCTGGCCTGCAAACTGAAGCGGGAGCTGGACATGGAGCCGCTGCCCCACATGACCTGCCGGGACCGGAACCTCAACGCCACCAAGGCACTGCTACTGGGACTGTCCATGGAGGGGGTCCACAATGTGCTGCTGGTCACCGGCGACCCCATCCCCACCGAGGACCGGGACGAGGTCAAGAGCGTGTTCAATTTCAACTCCCGGAAGCTGGCCCAGTACGTCAGCGGCCTGAATGAGCAGGTGCTGACCACGCCCTTCCGCATCTTCGGCGCACTGAATGTCAACGCCCGGAACTTCGCCATGCAGCTGAAGATCGCCCGGGAGAAGGAGGACTGCGGCGTGGCGGGCTTCCTGACCCAGCCGGTGCTGTCAGCGGAGGGACTGGAGAACCTGAAACTGGCCCGGGAGACCCTCCATGGCAAGATCCTGGGGGGCATCTATCCGGTGGTCAGCCACAAAAACGCCTGCTTCCTGAACAACGAGATCGCCGGTATCCACGTCTGCAACGAGATCGTGGCCCTGTACGAGGGGAAGGACCGGGAGGCCGCCGAGGAACTGGCGGTGACCATCTCCGCCCGTGTGGCCCGGGAGATCGCCCCCTACACCGACGGCCTGTATCTGATGACCCCCTTCCGCCGGGTGGAGTTGATGCGGCGGATCATGGAACAGGTGCGGTAAGCTACAGACCCGTACATACCAAGAGCCATCCGCGGCACGGGCCGCGGATGGCTCTTTGACAATGCTGCGGATGGAAGCGGGTCAGACGCCGGACACGGCCTGGGCCAGCTGCTCCAGCGCCTGCCGCAGCGTCGCCCGGGGACAGGCCAGCACCACCCGCTGGAACTGACCGCCGTTTCCGCCGAAGATGTGTCCGGCGTCCAGCCAGAGCTTCGCCCGCCGGATGATGAGCTCGTCCAGCGCCTCCTGGGACAGCCCCAGCCCGGAGCAGTCCAGCCATGCGAAATAGGTGCCCTCCGGCTCCACCAGACGGACCTGCGGGATGCGCTCCGCCAGGAACGCCCGCAGGAAATCCAGATTGTCCCGCAGATACGTCCGGCAGCCGTCCAGCCAGTCCCCGCCGCCCTCATAGGCCGCCTGACAGGCGATAAGTCCCATCCGGTTCAGGCCGGAATAGCCGCAGCGGCTCATCTCCCTGACGAACCGCTTCCGGATCTCCTCACCGGGGATCCAGATGTTGGACGCCTGGAGACCCGCCAGATTGAAGGTCTTGCTGGGGGCGGTGCAGACGATGGCCCGCTCCGTCAGCTCGGGAACGGCGTCCAGGAATACGTGGTGGGGGTGCCCCGGGAGGGTGAAGTCGCAGTGGATCTCGTCGGAGACCACATAGATGCCGTGCTTCCGGCAGATGTCTCCCAGCCGCCGCAGCTCCTCTACCGTCCAGACCCGTCCGATGGGATTGTGGGGACTGCACAGGATGAACAGCTTCACGTGCTCCTTTGCCGCCTTGCGCTCAAAGTCGGCAAAGTCGATGGCGTACGCGCCGTCCTTATAGACCAGACGGCTCTCCACCACCTTCCGGTCATTGCTGCGGATCACGTTGAAGAACGGATAATAGACCGGGGGCTGGATCAGCACACTGTCGCCGGGCTGGGTCAGCGCCCGCACCGCCATGGCCAGGGCGAACACCACGCCTGGGGTCTTTACCAGCCACTCCGGGCGGGTCTGCCAGCCGAAGCGGGTGAGAAACCACTGGGAGACGGCGTCGTAATAGCCGTCTTTCACATCGCTGTAGCCGAAAATGCCGTGGTCCACCGTTTTCCGCAGGGCGTCCAGCACCGGCTCCGGGGCCCGGAAGTCCATGTCCGCCACCCACAGCGGCAGCACGTCGGCGGGAAGGCCCCGCTCCACGGCGAAGTCGTATTTGAGACTGTTGGTATTGCGGCGGTCGATGATCTGGTCAAAATCATAGGCTGTCATTATTTATTCCTCCAAACTCTGTGATCAATGTACGGCTTCGGCGGGCCGGAGCGGCTCCGCTGGGGCGTCCAGCCGGACGGTCTCCTTCATGGCCACGGAGCAGGCCAGGTCGCCCAGCACGTTGCAGCAGGTGGCGCCCATGTCGCACAGGGTGTTGACGCTGATGTAGACGCCCATGATGCCGGCGGGCAGTCCGGCGATAGAGGCCAGGGCCGCGAAGGAGGCGATGGCGCCGCCGGGGACGCCGGGAGTGCCGATGCTCAGCAGGGTGTTGCTCAGCAGGACCACCGCCAGCAGGCTGAAGCTGACCTCCACGCCGCAGGCGTTGGCGAAGAAGACGATCATGAAGGACATGACCACGGAGACGGCGTCCATGTTGATGGTGGCCCCCAGGGGCAGGGCCAGGGAGGAGATCTCATTGGGTACGCCCAGCTCGTCGGCGCAGCGCTTGCTGATGGGCAGGGTGGCGGAGCTGGAGCAGGTGCCGAAGGCGTTCAGGGCGGCGGGCAGCACCGTGCTGAAGAAGGTGCGCAGGCCGCACTTGCCGATGAGCTTCACGATGCCGCCGTAGACGATGAGGATGTAAAGGAACATGGTCACATACAGGGCGATCAGCACCGCGCCTACCGCAATGACGGTGTCCGTGCCGTTGGCGTAGATCACCCCGGCGATGGAGCAGAAGACGCCGATGGGAGTGAAGTACATCACCACGGAGACGATCTTCACGGAGATGTCGTTGACGGCCTCCGCCACCCTGACAAAGGGGGCCGCCTTTTCTCCCAAGGACAGGCAGGCAATACCCACGATGATGGCGAACACCAGCACCTGGAGCATGTCGCCGTTGGCAAAGGAGGCCATGGGGTTGGAGGGGATCAGGTTTTTCACCGTGTCCATAAGGCTGGTGAACTGGGTGGCCTCTACATTGGCCTCCGCCATCTCAATGGTGATCCCGGCGCCCAGATTCAGCGCCTTGGGCAGGAACAGACCCAGCAGGCTGGCGAACAGGGTGGTGGCGGTGAAGTACAGCACGGCCTGACCGCCCACCCGTCCGGTGGCGGACACGCTGCCGATGCCCTGGATGCCCACGATCAGAGAACAGAACACCAGGGGATAGATCATCATCCGCAGGGCGTTCATGTAGAGACTGCTGACCAGCTCCACCGCCGGAAGCAGAAATTCATACCGCCCCGGCATGAACAGACCGAACAGAATGCCCAGGACCAGGCCGGTAAAGATGGCCGCTGTGATGTGAAAAGACTTTCTCCGTTTCATTTGGATCTCTCCCATGATAAAAATAAACGCCCATCTTCTACTCCCTCATAGAAGACGAACGCTGTGCCCGTGGTACCGCTTCCGCAGCTCCCGAAGCTTGTCCGGGACCTCCCTGCGGGCCTCCGATGCTCTTTCTTTCGCCGCATTCTGGTATGATGGTCCCATTATAGGCGGTGACCGGCCATCTGTCAACCATAAAAATAGTAGGATAATAGGCAATTCCAGCGAACAGAATTGGCTGCCGTGTAAAAGATCTGGCCGCCCCGGACCGGTGGCAGGCCATCAAAAAGGCAGGCAGCATCCCCTAACGGACACTGCCTACCTGTTTCGCTCTGCCATATTCTGTTGTCCTTTCTGTTGATTTGGAGTGCGGTTTCCAATATCAGGCGAACAGATGGTAGTAGGAGCTCAGGAACGCCTCCAGCTTCTTCATAAGTGACCCTCCTCTCAGGTGAAGTTCTGCGCGGGAACGATGGGGCTCATGCAAACAGATGGTAGTAGGAACTCAGGAACGCCTCCAGCTTCTTCATAAGTGACCCTCCTCTCGGATGAAGTTCTGCGCGGGAACGATGGGGCTCATGCAAACAGATGGTAGTAGGAGCTCAGGAACGCCTCCAGCTTCTTCATTTTGTTCGCCTCCTGTCGTTTTGGTTTGGGAACTTGCTGTTCCCTTTGACAGTTATGATGATACCCCTCTTTTTTCAAAATGTAAAATACATATAAATTTGCATTTACCATACGTTTTTGATATAATAAAATCACTGCATCAACGAAAGGCAGGGAAGGTGAGAGGATGGATTTTCGTTCGCTTCAATACTTTGTAACGGTGGCCCAGGAACTGAACTTCACCAGGGCGGCGGAAAAGCTGCAAATGAGTCAGCCGCCCCTCAGCAACCAGATCCGGGCGCTGGAGGAGGAGCTGGGTGTCCGGCTGTTCATCCGGGGCAAGCGGCGGCTGACGCTGACGGACGCCGGCGGGCTGCTGCTCCAGCGGTCCGTTCAGATGCTGGAGATGGCGGAGAAGACCCGGCGGGATCTGTCCTCTCTGGGGAATGAACTGTCCGGCACCATCTGTCTGGGTATGGTGGAGGGCCGGGCGCCCTATCTGGCCGCCCGATGGATCGCCGGGTTCCGGGAGGAATACCCCCTGGTGCGCTATGAGCTGTGGAACGGCAGCAGCGATGATGTACTGGACCAGCTTCACCGGGGACTGGCGGATCTGGCGGTCATCGCCGCGCCCTATGACATGGAGCATCTGGACGGCTTCGTGGTGGGACGGGAGCCTTGGGTGGCCATGATCTCCCGGGCCCATCCCCTGGCGGCGCTTCCGGGAACGGAGATCCCCCTTTCCAGCCTGGTGGGACAGCCCCTTATCGTCCCCCGGCGGAGATCCCGGGTGGAGGCCATCCGCCAGTGGTTCGCCGGCATCGGCGCGGAGCCGGATATCCTGTGCGAGATGTCCAACTATATGGACGCCGTGGCCCTGGCGGAACAGAACGTGGGTATCAGCATCTTTCCTCAGACCACCTACACGCCCAACGCCCATGTGGTCTCCAAGCTCATTACACAGCCGCCGAAGCAGGCGGAATATGTGCTGGTCTGGGAGCGGAGCCAGCGCCTCCAGACCACGCTGGTCCGGGAGTTCATCGGCTACGTCCGGGACTTCATCGAGGCGGATCTGATCCACACGCCCCGGTTCCAGGTGCGGGAGCCGGAGTTCCTGCTGCCGGAGGACGCCCCCAGACTGTGAGAGCGGAAGGCCATCCAAACCGAAAAAGACAGCCCGGACCGCGGTCCGGGCTGTCTTTTCATGTATTTTGCGTTTACTGGTAATCCTCGTTGAGGAACAGGGCCTTGATGGCCACCACCTCGTCGTACTCCTCCTGGTCTACCTCCACGCTGGAATTCAGGGCTTTCAGGTCCTGTTTCACCACGTCCAGCGCGTCCGCGGGCCAGACGGCACGGCCGTCCTCAATGGCCCGCTGCATCCGCTTCAGCACGATGGGGTGGGCATACCGGGCGGGCAGGGGGAAGTCATGGTAGAAGCTGATGTACCCCTCCATGGCCTGCTGGGCCTTCCGGGCGCGGTCCATGACGGCGGCCCTGTTGTTCCGGGCGGTGGGCAGGACGCTGGCGCCGGAGAACATGAAGATGGCTGCCAGACCGAACAGCGTGAAGTACACCGCGAAGCCGCCGTGCCGGATAAAGAGGAAGATGCCGTACACCAGAGCGGCCACGCCCATCAGCGTGATCACCAGGGCCACCCAGCGGTAGCTGGGATTGCTGCGCAGGAAGGAGCGTTTCCGCCGGGCGGACTGGCTCAGTTCCAGAGCCAGCTCCGGTTTCTTGTTCAGATAGTCCGCTGCGTCCTGGAGGGACTGAATGTTCTTCCGAGCCTGGGGGGAGATGTCGGGCTTGCTCCGGGCGGCCAGCTTCCGCTCCCGTTCCGCCAGACGCTTTTCCGCGGCGGCGCTGACCAGCTTGATCTCCGGGTGCTCCTTTTCCAGATATGTCAGGAGCTGGTCCACCTGTTCTTCATATTTGAAATTGCACTGCTTCTCTTTCCCATCGTCAAATTCCACTACCAGATAGGGGATCGTGGCAAACAGGCCCTTGCCGGTAAAGCCGCCCTTACTCATGGCCAGACGTTTATAGACCCGGTGAACAGAGGTGAAAGGGACGTAGTACCGGCGGTCCAGAAAGAAACTGTTGAGATAGAGCGCCTTGAATCCCACCCCGCAGGGGCCGAACCGTTTGCAGCGCTTCTTGTCCTCCTCCAGCTCGGCGGCCGGCAGCGTGTCAGACAGGGGATGCGGTTTCAAAATCATAGGACAGCTCCTCTTCTTCGTGAACGGTTGGAAAAGGGGACGCCGGTATCAGCGTCCCCCTTTTTCATTGGATCGGGCAGGGAATGTGCGCCGGTCTTCCGGCCATTAAACTCTCTTGGGCTGCTTCTTGGTGCTGTACAGGAAGATGCCCAGGAACAGAGCCGCCAGAACGAGGCCCACGGGATAAGCGATGGAAGTGCTCAGGTGCAGGCACTCGGGAGCGCAGATGAAGTAGGTCATGGAGACCGCACTCATGAAGGTGGCGGGCACAGCGGTGACCCAGTAGTTCTTCTTCTGCTGGAACAGATACATGCTGGCAGCCCACAGAACGATCATGGCCAGGGTCTGGTTGGTCCAGCTGAAGTAACGCCAGATCACGTTGTAGTCGATCTTGCCCAGCGCGTTGCCGATGCCCAGGATGGCGCCGACACCCAGCACGGGGATGCAGAGCTTCAGACGGTTGACATAGGACTTCTGGTCGATCTTCAGCCAGTCAGCCAGGGTCAGACGGGCAGAACGGAAAGCGGTGTCGCCGGAGGTGATGGGGCAGGCGATGACGCCCAGCATGGCCAGCACCAGACCGACGGAACCCATCGTCTTGGAGCAGATGTCGTAGACGGTGGCGGGGCAGCCGCCGCCCATCTCCAGCAGCTTGGCGCCCTCATAGATGGAGCAGCCGGCAGCAGCCCAGATCAGAGCAATGACACCCTCGCTGACCATGGCGCCGTAGAACACCATGTGGCCCTGCTTCTCGGACTTCATGCAGCGGGCCATCAGAGGAGACTGCGTGGCGTGGAAACCGGAAATGGCGCCGCAGGCCACGGTGATGAACATGAAGGACCAGACGGGCGTTCCCTTGGGATGCATGTTGGTGAAGTTGTCCCAGATCTCAGGGATCACATACTCGGGGTTGGTGAGCACACCAAAGCCGACGCCCACAGCCATGATGATCAGGCAGATACCGAAGATGGGATAGATCTTGCCGATGATCTTGTCGATGGAGATGAAGGTGGCGATGAAGTAGTAGATCAGGATGAGGACCAGCCAGAACAGCTTGTTGGACAGGACGTTGGAGAAACCGGCGTTGGTGAACAGCAGCTGGATCAGACCGGCGGGACCCACGGCAAACACGGTGCCCACCATGACCAGCAGCACTACGCTGAAGACACGCATGACGTTCTTCATGCCGCTGCCCAGATAGATGCCGGTGATCTCGGAGACGGAAGCGCCGTCGTTGCGCTCAGACAGCATGCCGGCAAAGTAGTCGTGCACGCCGCCGGCGAAGATGGTGCCGAAGGTGATCCACAGGAACACGATGGGTCCCCACAGAGCACCTGTCAGAGCGCCGAAGATGGGGCCAAGGCCCGCAATGTTCAGCAGCTGCACCAGGAACAGCTTCCACTGGGGCATGACGACGTAGTCGATACCGTCGTTGATGCGGACAGCGGGAGTCTCACGGTCATCCGGACCAAATGTGTTGTCGACGACTTTACCGTATGTAAAGTAACCGCCGATCAGGATTGCCAGACAGATTATAAAACTGACCATAGATATGCCTCCCTTTTTATTTGCCCCGGCTGCACACAGCAAAACAACCGGAACAATCTAAAAGGGCATTATAGCCTGTTTTTTTGAAAATGCAATACTAAATTTAGACTATTTTTAAATTTTTTGTCGAGAGGAAAACTCTTTAAAATTTCATATATAGATGAATAAATATGCAAAAAAAGAGGGCATTAGAAAAAGCAAATAATGACTGATGTCAAACGGCGAAAGATGTTGTCTTATGATTGAGGGGCGGCGTCGGATATGCCCAACAGCGCCCGGGCACGGCCCGCCTCCTCTGCCGGAACTTCGATGAAATACATGCTGCGGTCGATGGGTCCCTTTGCGCCGAAGTTCCTGGGGTCCAGCTTGGCGCCGCAGCCGCAGACAGGCGGTTCCACATCGTACCGTCCGGCCCGGATCCCCCGGATGCCGGCGGTTTTCAGCGTCTCCCTGGCGGCCTGCCAGCCCGCCTTGTCTGGCTTCCTGAAAACGGTAGTTTTCTTTCCAAATATTAACATTCAAAAATTCCTCCTGTCTGAATTTTATTCACATTGCACCTGTCGTTTAATCGGAGGGCTCCTGAATTTCCCGGCGGATCAGGGCGCCTGCCGCACCGGCCAGCTGGCCCATACTGCGGATGCGGACCAGGTTTTTCGTAAATTTCTTCCGCACCGGGGACGCTCGGATCCTCTCCCATGAAGACCGCCGCCACCCGGACGCCCCTCCGGCGCAGCGAACGGACCTCCCGGGCGGTGTCCTCCACGGCGGCGCGGTCCCCGTAATCGCAGCCGAAGGGATGCTTCCCGTCCGGTGGGATGTGATGGCTGTCGTTGGGGCCGGGGTCAGCAGAAGCAGCCCACACGCCATTTCCTCCGCGGCCCCGGACAGGGGCGTCAGGGTGGGACCGACGTTGTACTGATACATGACAGTCTCCTGATAGGAGATGATCTCCTAACGGAATTGTACCGCGGAGCGCCCAAAGTGCAAGAGGAAAATGGGGCAATGGCGGTTTTGCGGATGATGACTCAGACATCCGCTGGCTCCATATGGATGAGCAGCTTCTCCGGGAGGGCCTGGACGAACGGAAGCGCATTCTGTGTGAGGAAGAACCAGCGCAGGAGAACAGATATTGAAAACGGCCTTGCCGATTTTCAAAATCAGCAAGACCGTTTTCTCTGATACCTGCAGACTGCTGGCGCGTCTGCGTCTGAGTATCGTCAGAGGATCTTTCAGATATGCAGCAGATATGAGATAGGAAGGGACTCTGAGAAGTGCCGGAGCCAATCAGTAGGAAGTGGTCATGGCGCCGTCGCAGATGAAGGCCTGACCGCTGACGCTGCCGTTGGCGGGGCTGATCAGAAAGACGGCGGTGCGGCCGTACTCGTCCACCGTCTGATAGCGGCGCTGAGGGAAGCTGGCGCTGTCCCGCTTGGTGTACTCCTCCTCGTTGGAGGGACTTGCATCTTAAACAATTTTGTTTAGAAGATATTGCGCCTGCTATTCTGATTATTTTGATTGCCCATATTGTCTTAGCTGTACGATGGATGCTTATCAAAATCTTATCAGCGGTGATAAATGATCAAAAATCACACAAGGTAATTGTTCTGGGTGGCTGTTATCTTAGTATAAATGTTATACGCAAAATCGACCCCAAAATCAAGATGCTACGGCAGATTCGATGTGAGGATCTTCGTCGGATATGATAGGAGACTCCCGCCGGGACAGCGGGAGCCTCTTGCGTATGGAACAACGCATATGCATCAAAGTATTCCCATGTATCATCAGATTGCAAGAATTTTTTGTTTGCCATGCAATAAAGATTATATCCGATTTCAATAAAAGTAAGAAAATCTTCGGGATTTTTCTTTGCTGATGTGAGAATTTTGGTATATGATGTTGCTTTAAGGAAGTCAGCCAAATCCAAAAAATGGCCTCTGCTTTTCCAATCAGAGAAGCAATATATATCAACGTATCTTTCGAGGGTATATTTATGTGATTCGTAATGAATAAACGAAAACCGCTTTCTGATTATGTCGTCGAGTCGACTTACCTCTTGCGCCATGTCAAACGTTGCTGCAAGTAATTCAAAGATATTCTTTCGCACCAAAGTACCACCCCTAAAGTATGTATCTCTAAATGTTTCTAATAATAAAATAACATCGTTTTACGATTAAAACAATGTGTATTTGCCACTTTTTAAAAAGTCCGAATTTACATATTTCCAGACAACTTTTTCTTTCCTGATGCCCAGATGATGTCGGAGTCTGCGGAGGTCTAAATATGCAAAAGGGCTGAGAGGATTGATTTCCCCTCAGCCTAGTTTTTGCCACGGTTATTTATGCTAAAGATTTAGTCAAACTGGCCCGACGCTATTTGTATAGCTTTTGCTTTGGCTTGAAGTCCTCCAGAGGATTAAAGTCATCCACGATATTAACAAGGTCTGTAGGATTGAAAGCGTAGTAGTGTTCCAGCATCTTGGTCGATTTATGTCCTGTGATTCGCTTGAGCATGATTGGTGACATTCCTTTACGGATGGACAGAGTAATAAACGTATGGCGATACAGGTGCAGACCGTATTTTTTGACTCCTCGCTTAAGGGAATATCGTTTGACTAAGGATTGCAGAACAGTCCGTTGCAACTGTTCTCCAAAGATGGTGCAGAATAGAAAATCATCGCCTGCTGCATTTCGGACTTGTAACCATTCTTCCAATATCATGTGTAGGGTGGTTGGAATGGGGATAAAACGGGCTTCACGATTTTTGGTTTGGTTTAGGGTGATATATCCAGCATTTAAGTTTACATCCCGGACTCGTAATGCCCGAAGCTCACTTGCACGAATACCTGTGGCAAGGAATGTATTGATGATGACCCAAGCCCTGAAATCACAGAAATCTGGATTCTTAGGTCGTTGGAGCAGGATGTTCAGTTCCTCTTCTGAGTATATTTCTTTGATGGATTCTTGTTCCACAACATGGGTGAACTGGATATTGTGAGGGATATATCCTTGTTCGATACCAAAGAGAATCGTAGGAGAAACCTTGAACATATAGCTGTTGACTGTCTGAGGCTTGTAAACGGATTGGAGATGCAAACAGTATTCGTTGATAAGGTCTTGGGTAATGTCTCCGCACATTAGGTCGCTGCCTGCGAAATCGAGAAAATAGCGGGAGGCTGTACGGTATCCGTCAATCGTAACGGTTGCAAGATTTTTGATGCGGCATTGACGCAGATGGATTCCAAGTAACTCCTGATACGAAATATTTCCTTTTGAAACTTGAGAATCAATCCGTCTGCGCCGTCTGGGGACTTCGGGTAAAGCGGCGGTGTTCATTGGCTCTTTTGGCATATCAAAGCCTCCTTATAAAATAAAAAATGGCTGGCTATGAATGCCACTTTTACAGTAACACTCATAGCCAACCGCTAAATTTTAGGAAACTTTTTAAACTGAATTGACGCAAATTTCAGAATAAATCGGGATATTCTGAAATTATTTAAGAAAATTTCACTCCCACTCGTTGTTGGGCATCATATTTAACGGATTTTGCTTCATAAATTTGATACCTCATTTTTTTGATTATTTGATGTGTCCATATTATCCAGCCCTATACGATGGGCTGTTATCAAATTGTTATCGGTGGTGATAACGGGGGGTAGCAGGGTTGTTGTTTTCTCTGGTGGTTTACAACTACATTTTACCACGAAAGGCAGGGAAATGCAATAACCATCCTTGCTGTGGCGTATCAAGGAATCTTACTGAACATATAGCGCACCTTGTCCAGGCGGCTGTTTGGACGGCGGGGCTGGATGACCGGCTGACCGACAGCGGCCTGATATCCTTTCAGCTCTGTAAGGCATACGCTCCGCCCGTTGGTGTAAAAGGCCAGATCAGTACGGTATGCCTGTATACAGCGGGCGGGAATCTCGCCAGTAAAGACAACTTCATCCTTTTTTACCTGGGCCGTTTCGATGGTGGCACAGTATTTCGGTGCATCATGATAAGCCCTGGAAAGGTATTCCTGGGGCGCATAGAGGATGAAGGAGAGATAAGGTTCCAGCAGCTGCGTCCCCGATTCCTTCAATGCCTGTTCCAATACAATCGGGGCCAATGAGCGGAAGTCCGCCGGCGTGCTGACCGGACTGTAATAAAGCCCGTATTCAAAGCAAATCTTACAGTCCGTTACGTTCCAGCCGAACAAGCCCTGCTCCAGCCCGTAACGGATACCATCCCTGACAGCGTTTTGAAAACTCTGGTTCAAGTATCCCAGCGAAACCCGGCTCTCGTATTGTACACCGGAGCCAAGCGGGAGTGGTGTAACAGACAGTCCGATGGATGCCCAAAACGGGTTGGGCGGCACCTCGATATGGATGGTGTGGCTGGCTGCTTTGAGCGGCCGCTCCATATAAATGACGGTGGGTTCCTTTACCACTGTTTCAAGCTTGTATTTTTCCGACAGCAAAGCGGAAACAACCTCCAACTGCACCCGGCCCAAAAAAGAAAGAATGATCTCATGGGTGATGGAATCCACCTCGCAGCGCAAAAGCGGGTCAGTATCCGCAAGTTGCGTAAGAGCGTCCAGCAGCCGTTCTCTTTGCGCTGCCGTTTTCGGCGCAATCGTCGTCCGCAGCATGGGGAGGGGGTCCTCACGCCACCTTTTACGAGGGAGCCGGGTTGGGTCCCCTAATACATCGTTTAACCTCATGCTGTCGCTGGGAAGGATAACAATTTCACCCGGATAAGCGGTGTCTGTCCGAACAATTTCCCCTTTGGATGGAATACGCATCTCTGTGATTTTCAGCTTTTCTCTCCCGGCCAGGGCCACCGTATCCCGCAGGCGCAGCGTTCCGCTGTATAGCCGTAGATAGACACGCCGCTGGCCGCAATCTGTATACTCCACCTTGAAAACGCTGCCGCATAGGGCGGCGCTCCCCTGTTCCCCAATCGGTTGGAACAGCCCTGTCACCGCATCCATCAACGGTTGAATGCCAAGGCCCTTTTTGGCGCTGCCATAATAGACCGGGAACAGGGAGGCGTCTTGAACCCGCCGCTGTTCCTCCCGCACAAGTTTTTCCCGGCTGATTGGTTCTCCTGCGATATACTTTTCCAATAATTTATCGTTATTTTCGATGACCGCATCCCATGCTTCTATGTCGGTATTTTCCTCCAGGACTATTTCCGGGGACAGCGACACCGTCTGCTTGATGATAATATCGGCGGAGAGCTTATCCCGAACAGACTGAACCACGCTCTGCAAATCAACGCCAGCCTGGTCGATCTTGTTGATAAAGATAACGGTGGGAATGTTCATTTTCCGCAGGGCATGGAACAGAATACGGGTCTGGGCCTGCACGCCATCTTTAGCGGAGATCACCAAGATGGCCCCATCTAAAACAGCCAAAGAGCGGTACACCTCCGCCAAAAAATCCATGTGGCCGGGCGTATCCACAATGTTGACTTTACATCTGTGCCACTGGAAGGAAGTGACTGCCGCTTGAATGGTAATCCCACGCTGCCGCTCCAAAAACATGGTGTCCGTCCTCGTTGTCCCTTTTTCGACGCTCCCCGGTTCTGAAATGGCTCCGCTGGCATATAGCAGGCTCTCCGTCAAGGTCGTCTTTCCAGCGTCTACATGGGCAAGAATTCCAATATTGATTATTTTCATGTGATTGTCCTCCCTTTACTGCCCCGAAGGGCATAAAAATCCCCAGCAGTAAAATACTTTTACCACTGGGGATGATAATTTGCGGACATACACATATACAGCATACACCTGTTTGTGAGTGCTGTTTTTGGGGATATGTCAAAATTGATAAGGCAAAAGTATTCTTAAATTGGGTACAAAAAACTAAGCCCCTACAAAAGGGACTATCATAATCCTTTGTTCCCACTATTTGATTATAGTTTTATTTAAGAATACCTTGCCGCATATTGAATAGACTCCTCAAATCAGGATGACAGCAGTATAGCATAGCACACTCTAAAATGCAAGAAGTTTTTACCCGCTGTCCCAAATAAATCAGGAGGGCATTCACCGGGACACCCTCCGATTTGGGGCCTCATGCGCAAATAATTTCTGTGTCCACGATTTCCGCCGCACACGCCCGAATATTGTTAGTCCCTCTGCAACTCATACCACAGACCGTTGCCCTCGTCAAAGATGTACTTTTCCATGAAATTACCTCCATTTTTTGTGATTATCGTGCGCCTACCCTTATTTTTGACCTTGCACCCCATTTCTGCTCCTTTTCGACCTGTTCCTGCTGGTAAGCTGCCTCCAGTATCCTGTCCGCCTGTTCCGGGCCAATGGCCCGTCTGACCCGCTCATAGTCCCTGACTTGCCCTTTCAAGCCGTCCCTCTCGGCACAAACCTCATAAATCCTGGCTGACAGGGAGCCGTTCTTACTGACCTCACGATCATAGGCGCTCTGCAACCGCTCAAACTTGCTCTTGAGGTCGAAGTAGGCCCGGTAGACGGAGCGCAGCACCTTGACGATCTTCTCCCAAAGGGGCTTGGCCTTTTTCTCCCGGTAGGACTTGGCCGATTCCAGCGGCCCCGCCTCCGGCAGCGTCCGCTCCGGGTCGTCGGAGAAGTCCGCCGCCAGTTTCTCCATGCCCTTGAGCAAGGGCGCTACATCGTCCAGCTTAGCCCTGGCCTGGGCCGCTTTCTTCTCAGCTGATGCTGCCTCCTTATTCTTTTTGTCGGCCTCAACCTGGGCCAGCGCCGACACCTCTTGAAGCTGTGCAAGCCGTTCCTGCTCACGCTCCGTCTTGAACTGCGTAACAGTCAAATGTTCTTCGGAACTACCACGTTCCCCACGCTCTACATCGTCATAGCCAGCGGAGCGCATATGCTCAAAGAAATCATCTTGCAGGACACTGTACGACTTTCGTAGAACGGGTTTGCCCTTAGCTGTGCGTAACGGCTCCCCGGTAGTTTCGTCCAGAATGGGCTTGGACGCCCACTTCTTGCTCATGCTCACCTGCATGATCGTTTCCTTGACCTTGCCCACCAGGGACTTGTCCTTGCACCGCTTTGTCCAGCGTATCTCCTTCTCCACTACCGGGATATAAACCACATGGAGGTGGTAGTGGTACACGTCCTCCCCCAGCGCCTCGGACATGGCCCGGTTGCGCTCGTCAGCGTGCATGACCGCCGACAAAATATACTGCTCTCCGCCCACGATTTTGATTGCGGCTTTATAGGCTTCGGTGTAAAATTGTTTTGCGAAGTCATACCCGCCGTGATTGTAGAAGTAAGCGGAGTTTACATCAAAGACCAACTCACCGTATCGAAAGGCATCCTCCTTGATGCCACGGGTGGAGATCACGCCGTCGGCCTCCATTTGAGCAAACATCTCCCGATACCCGGCAGACGGGGTTTTGAAATGGACATTGAGCGGCGTCCGCTCCAGTACAATGTCCTGATTGACATAGGAATCCTTCTCACGCTCGTTGTGCTGCTGGGTGTTACCGATCTTGGTTTCGGTCAGCCTCATATTTCTTGCGTTGGTACGGTCAATACCGTCGCCTCTCGCCATAGGCAAAAATCCTCCTGTTTCAGATGTTGGGTTGTTGAAAGAGGACGGGGGTTCGGGGGAGGCACTTCCTGCAGGAAGTGTAATAACCCACTATGACACTTTCATCCCTTCGGTCTGCAAAGTGTCGTGGGCTCTCCGAGGGGGTGTGGGGGCTTTGCCCCCGGCAACTGCGGTTGCCTCCCCCAGCAGGGCCGCCCTTTGAAAAGGGCACCCTGCACCCCGCCTAAACTTTGCTGCTCCCCGTGACAGCCGTGACGACCGTGACGATGTTTCAGACACCGCCGCCACTCTCAAAAAAGCCGTCACAGCCGTCACGGTCGTCACGCCTGGGACGGTTCCAGCGTCAGGCTGATACTTCTCCCGGCGTGGCTCCTGCTGTTCTCATAGCGGATGTGGTAGTCTATCAGCAGCTTCCCGGCCCGGACGTTTAGCCGCATCGCCAGGGCGTTGGGCTTCATGTCGGTCTGGAGCGCCGCTACCAGCTCGGTGGCCGTACCACCCCAGGTCGGCTTCTCCGCCGTCACAAGGGCGGCTATGGCCTCCAGCACCGGGTCGGGCGGCTCTGTCCATGCCTCCGTTTCCGTACGCTCCAGCGTCCATATCAGCCGTTCCTTGTCCCTGGTAAGATAGAATCGCTGGTCTTGCTGGTCACGCCCGGCCACGTCCAGAACGGCGCTGCCGTCTGTCCGCTTCTCCTTTTGAAGAAGAAAGGCCCCGTCCGCCGCTCCCAGCAGACCGTTGGTGCCGGAGATCATATCGAATTTGTCATCTGCCTGTTGCTTTCGAGTGTGGTGTACCAGCAGGAGGCAGACGCCGCAATCATCGGCAAGGCGTTTCAGCTTACCCACCACCTCGTAATCGTTGGCGTAGCTGTACTTATCCCCACCAGCCTCCCGGATTTTCTGGAGGGTGTCAATGATAATCAGCTTGGTGTTCGGGTGTTCCCGGACGAACTTCTTTAGCTGTTCCTCCAGGCCAACGCCAAGCTGTTTGGCGTAGACCGCAAAGAGCAGATTGTCGGTGCCCTCTGTGCCGAACATTCGGTATAGCCGCCCCTGCAAGCGGCGGTGGTCGTCCTCCAACGCCAGATAGAGGACAGTCCCCTTGTGGACAGGGTAGCCCCACAGGGGGAGGCCCATGCTGACATGGTAGGCAAGCTGGGCCATCAGGAACGACTTGCCCACCTTGGGCGCTCCCGCAAAGAGGTACGTCCCAGGGTAGAGCAGACCGTCTATTACGGGCGGTCTGCTCTGGTAGATGTTCTGGTAAAGGTCGTTCATGGAAACTGTGTGGAGGTAGGCTGGGTCGTTCATGCGCCGCATATCCCGGAGCATTTCCTCTAAATCTTTCTCTTGGGGGTTGTTTTCAGCCGTTTCCTCTGCTATACTTTGGGTAGTTGTTTGAGAATTGGGCTGTTCCCCGTCTGCGCCAACAGACGGAACCGGGACAGTCCTTTTCGTTTCTCTGGAATCCATCAATCTATCAATCCTCCTTCATGCCGCCCAGCGTCACTGAGATAAGGTCAATGGTGGCGAGAAGTTCATCCCCCACGTCGCCCCCGGCCTCAATGCGCCGCAGTTCCCCCAGGACGGCGGCGAGTTGGTCACGCAGGGCCTTGTAGACCCTGGGATTGCCCTGCACCACCACGGCCCGGTCTAAGAGCCGCCGGGTGATGTAGTCCTGCTTCGTCAGGCCAGAGAGCCGCACAGCGGCGTCAATCTGCTTGTTTTCCTCCGGGGATACCCGGAAGGCCACGGTCTTGTTCCTCCAGCGGTTGTGAGTGTCCAAATTCTTAGCTGACATTACGCTCCCATCCTTTCAAAGTCCAATTTGTCTGCCATTTCCGTCTGCTTGGACGGAAACAGGTGGGCATAGCGATAGGTGATCTCGATACTCTCATGCCCCACACGGTCAGCAATCGCCACAGCGGAGAAGCCCATGTCAATCAGAAGTGAGATGTGCGAATGCCGGAGGTCGTGGATTCTGATACGCTTGACCCCTGCCGACTTCGCCCCTCTGTCCATCTCATGGTGGAGATAGCTTTTCGTGATGGTGAAAATGCGCTCCTTCTTCTTGATACCGTAGAGCATCCCCAGGTAATCCTTCATCTCGTCACAGAGGAAGTTGGGCATTTTAATGGTGCGGTTGCTTTTCTTCGTCTTTGGCGTGGTAATGACGTCCTTGCCGTGGAGCCGCTGATAGGACTTGCTGATTTTCACCGTCCCGGCCTCAAAGTCAAAGTCTGCCGGGGTCAGGGCCAGCAGTTCCCCCTCCCGAATACCACACCAGTAGAGCATTTCAAAGGCGTAGTAGGAAACGGGCTTGTCCATCATGGCATCTGCAAACTTCTGGTACTCCGCTTTCGTCCAGAACAGCATTTCCTTCCGTTCCTCTGACCCCATGTTCCCAGCCTTGGCGGCGGGATTGGAGCGCAGCTCATAGAAGCGGACAGCGTGATTGAAGATGGCGCTAAGCTGGTTGTGCAGGGTTTTGAGGTAGGTAGCCGAGTAGGGCTTGCGCTTCTCGTCCCGGTAGGCCAGCAACTCGTTCTGCCATGCGATCACGTCCTTGGTGGTGATCTCGCTAATCTTCCGCTTGCCAAAGTAGGGCAGAATTTTCTTCTGGATGATGTTCTCCTTGGTCAGCCAGGTGTTCTCCTTGAGCCGGGGTTTCATATCCTTGGTGTAAAGCTCGGTAAAGGCTTCAAAGGTCATATCCAGGTCGCCGGAGGTCTGCATCTGGAAACTGCGCTCCCACTCCTGGGCCTCCCGTTTGGTGGCAAAGCCACGCTTGCACTTCTGTTTGCGCTCCCCCGTCCAGTCCTGATACCGCACCATGACGTACCATGTTCCTCTTGCTTCGTCCTTAAAGACTGGCATTTAGTTCCCTTCCTTTCTGGCCCCGTAGAGCCGTTCGTTGAAATACTGGCGGTTGACCCGCCCTGCGATGGTGATGAAGCCCTTGTCCTTCAATTCTTCGTTGAGCTGCCGGATGAGTTTATAGGCGTAGGGCTTCGATACACCCAGCTCGTCCGCAACTTCTTCCGCCCGGATGAATCTGTTCTCCATATGGATTCCTCCTTTCTTTTGATTTAACGCTATTTGCTTAACGTAGTCCTATTATACTAACTCTATTCCGTTATGTCAAGACCTTCCAACGAGAAAATATAAACAAATTTATTTATTTTTCTCTTGACTGGTCTAAACATATCTGTTATACTTCAAGTGTCCCCATTACATAGATTGGAGTTGGCAGTTATGGCGATTGGTGAACGTATTCGTTTCTTCCGCAACATGAAGGGCATCACACAGAAGTATCTTGGCATGGTGGTGGGTTTCCCGGAACGCTCCGCCGATGTGCGTATGGCACAGTATGAAACCGGGAGCCGCACCCCCAAGGCCGACCTGACAAAGACCCTGGCTGACTTCTTTGATATTTCCCCTGATGCCCTGACCGTCCCTGACATAGATACCGACATCGGCCTGATGCACACCCTCTTTGCTTTGGAGGATATTCGGGGGCTGACTATTGGGGAGATTGACGGCGAGGTTTGTCTGCGTCTGGACAAATCCAAAGGCAAGACCTATGCCAATATGCTTGATATGCTGTCCGCCTGGGCGGAGCAGGCCAAGAAGCTGGAGGCCGGGGAGATCACCAGGGAGGACTATGACCGCTGGCGGTACAACTACCCCAAGTACGACACCACCCTGCGGTGGGCAAAAGTTCCCTCACAGGAATTGAGTGATTTCCTGGTGGATGCACTCAAAGATAGCCCCGATACTGATGAATAGACAGCAAAAGCCCTTACCGACGTTGCCATCGGTAAGGGCTTTCTAATATGGTTGTCCTCACTTATAAGCCGCAAAAGAACATTCTTTACCCGCAATCCACTGGGGATACAGAATGATACGGCCTATGGGGAGCGTTATCAAATCGTTATCAAAAGAGAGATATAAAACCGCAAAATCGTTGTGCCGCAACGGGTTCGGAGTTTCAAAAACTCACTCCCACTCGATAGTCGCGGGGGGCTTGCTGGTGATGTCGTAGACGATGCGGTTGATGCCCTTCACCTCGTTGACGATGCGCACAGAGACCTTGTCCAGCACCTCGTAGGGGATGCGGGTCCAGTCGGCGGTCATGAAGTCCGTGGTGGTGACGGAGCGCAGGGCCAGGGTGTAATCGTAGGTCCGGCCGTCGCCCATGACGCCCACGGAGCGCATGTTGGTCAGTACCGCGAAGTACTGGTTCATAGTGCCCTCCAGATGGGCCTTGGCGATCTCGTCCCGGAAGATGAAATCCGCTTCCCGCAGGGTGTCCAGCTTCTCCTTGGTGACCTCGCCGATGCACCGGATGGCAAGACCCGGACCGGGGAAGGGCTGGCGCATCACCAGATACTCCGGCAGGCCCAGTTCCCGGCCCAACTGACGGACCTCGTCCTTGAACAGCATCCGCAGGGGCTCGATGATCTCCTTGAAGTCCACGAAGTCCGGCAGGCCGCCCACGTTGTGGTGGCTCTTGATGGTGGCGGCGTTGCCCAGGCCGGACTCGATGACGTCGGGATAGATGGTGCCCTGGGCCAGGAAATCAACCTTGCCGATCTTCTTGGCCTCGTCCTCAAAGACCCGAATGAACTCCTCACCGATGATCTTCCGCTTCCGCTCTGGCTCCGTGACGCCGGCCAGCTTGTCCAGGAACCGCTGCTCCGCGTCCACCCGGACAAAGTTGATGTCCCACTTCTTGAAGGCGGCCTCCACTTCGTCGCCCTCGTCCTTCCGCATGAGACCGTGGTCCACGAAGACGCAGGTCAGCTGACGGCCGACGGCCTCTGCCAGCAGGGCGGCGGCCACGGAGGAGTCCACGCCGCCGCTGAGGGCCAGCAGCACCTTGCCGTCGCCCACCTTCTCACGGGTCTGGGCGATGGCGGTCTTGCAGTAGTCGCCCATGGTCCAGTCGCCCACGGCGCCGCAGGCCTCGTACAGGAAGTTGCGGATCATCTTCACGCCGTTCTCGGTGTGGTTCACCTCGGGATGGAACTGAACGCCGTAGAACTTCCGCGCCTCGTCGGCAATGGCCACGTTGGGGCAGGCGTCGGAATGGGCCGTCAGGGCGAAGCCGTCGGGAACCTTCTCCATATAGTCGCCGTGGCTCATCCAGGAGATGCCCTCAGCGGGCAGGCCCTTGAACAGGGAGCAGGAGGTGTCAAAGAAGGTCTCCGTCTTGCCGTACTCCCGGGCGGAGGCGTCGGAGGCGGGGACTACCCGGCCGCCCAGGTTGTGGGCGATGAGCTGGCAGCCGTAGCAGATGCCCAGAATGGGGATGCCCAGTTCAAAAATGGCGGGGTCCACATGGGGAGAGGTCTCCTCGTAGACGCTGTTGGGACCGCCGGTGAAGATGATGCCGATGGGATCGATGGCCCGGATGGCGTCCAGAGAGGTGGTGTAGGGCTTGACCTCGCAGTAGACGCCGCACTCACGGACTCGGCGCGCGATGAGCTGATTGTACTGGCCGCCGAAATCCAGCACGATAACGGTTTGATGGGACATAAACTCATCCTTTCTATTCAGGTTCTTCTCCGGATGGAGACGCCCCGAAGGCCGGGACAGAGGATCCCGATTCCTCGGAAAACAGTATCAGTCGTCGTCCCGGAAGACGATGTTGCCGGGTTCGGCGCTCTCAATGATGGCCAGGGACTTCAGGTTGACGCCCGCGGCCCGCAGACGGTCGCCGCCGCCCTGGAAACCCTTCTCCACGGCGCAGCCGATGCCCACCAGCTCGGCGCCGGCGGCGGTGACGATGTCGCACAGGCCCCGCATGGCCTCGCCGTTGGCCATGAAGTCGTCCACGATCAGGACCTTGTCGTCGGCGCTGATCCACTCCTTGGAGACCAGCAGGGTCACCTTCTTCTTATAAGTGTAGGAGAAGATGTCGCTCTGATACAGGCCGCCCTCGATGTTGTCGCTCTTGGCCTTCTTGGCGAAGATCATGGGCTTGTGGAAGTGGTTGGCCACGATGGCCGCCAGAGCGATGCCGGAGGCCTCGGCGGTGAGGATCAGGCTGACCTCATCCATGTTGAAATGACGGCCGAACTCCTCAGCAATGTGGTCCATCAGCTCCGTGTCGATGCGGTGGTTCAGGAAGCCGTCCACCTTGATGATATTGCCGGGCAGGACCTTGCCCTCCTTGACGATGCGTTCCTTCAGCTCCTGCATAAGCAGTTCCCCCTCAATGTTTCTTTATTTATGTTTCCCATTTCCATTTCATATTTCCCCGTTCCGGGAAAACAGAGCGTTCGTCTTATTATCTCGAATCACGGCAAATTTTGCAACTGTTTTTTCCCTATAAAAAGAGATTTTTCGCCCCATCTTCCGCTGCGATATTTTGTGCAGGGTGGACAAAAACAGAAAAAATTGTCCGCGCCGTTGAAAAACGGCGCGGACAGCGGGTCGTTATTTGCTCTCGAGAACATCGGCTGCGGAGGCCAGCCAGTCGCCCTGGAAGTCCTCGATGCGGCCGGCGTCGGACAGCTCCGCCAGCTTGGGATCGATGGGCATCTGGGCCAGCAGCGGCAGGCAGTGCCGCGCGGCGGCCTCCCGGGTCTTGCCCTCGCCGAACAGATAGAGCTTTTTGCCGCAGTCCGGGCAGGTGATATAGCTCATGTTCTCCACGATGCCTACGATGGGAATGTCCATCATCTCCGCCATCTTGACGGCCTTTTCCACCACCATGCTCACCAGCTCCTGGGGAGAGGCCACGATGATGATGCCGTCCAGGGGGATGGACTGGAACACGCTGAGGGACACGTCGCCGGTGCCGGGAGGCATGTCCACGAACAGATAGTCGCAGTTCCACAGGACGTCGGTCCAGAACTGCTGGACCACGCCGGAGATGACGGGACCGCGCCAGACCACCGGGTCCGTTTCGTTCTCCAGCAGCAGATTGACGGACATGACCTCAATGCCGGTGGAGGACAGGCAGGGATTCAGGGCATCCTCCGTGCCGGTGGCCGGGCCCCGGACGCCGAAGACCTTGGGGATGGAGGGACCGGTGACGTCGGCGTCCAGAACGCCCACGGAGTGGCCCCGGCGGCGCATGGTGACGGCCAGCTGGCTGGTGACCATGGACTTGCCGACGCCGCCCTTGCCGGATACGATGCCGTAGACCTTGCCCACATGGGCATTGGGATTGTGCTCCTTCAGCAGGGACTGGGGCTCCTGACGGGACCCGCAGCTCTCGCCGCAGGTGGAGCAGTCGTGAGTGCATTCGCTCATTGGGAATAACTCCTTCTTCTCGCCGTGATGGCGGTATTTACAGGTTTGAAACGCCGGGATGGGCGCCCCTCTCATATTATACCTGCTGACCGGGGGCCGTCAACACCTGGATTTTGACAGCCGGGTCCTGCCGGAAGAATTCCGCCTCCCGGCTGTGGCAGGTGAACAGGAGGATCTGCCGGTGCTCCGCCTCCTCCCGCAGCCAGCGGAGGGCGGCGGCGCAGCGGGTGTCGTCAAAGCTGGCCAGGGCGTCGTCCAGAATGATGGGGAGGTTCTTCTCCGGCGGCAGCACCAGCTGGCAGATGGCCAGCCGCACCGCCAGATACAGCTGGTCCGCGGCACCGGCGCTGAGAAGCTGGGCGTCCCGGGAGACGGGATCCCCAGCGGGCTCGGCGGACAGATGGAAGCTGCGGTCCAGGGTCACGCCGGTATACCGGCCGTCGGTGAGTCGGGAGAAGATCTCCGCGGCCCGGCGGCCCAACGCCGGAGAGAACCGGTTCTGGATGGCGGTGTTGGCGCTGTCCAGCGCCTCCAGGGCCAATGCCAGGGCGTCATACTCGCCGGTGAGGGCGCGGACGCGGGCCTCCAACTCCTCCGCCTGGGCGGACAGCGCCGTGGGATCGCCGGTGGCGGCGATCTGTCCGGTGAGGCGGTCCGCCTGGCTCCGGAGAGCGGAGCGCCGGGAGGTAAGGGATTCCAGGGCGGCGGTGAGTTCCTCCTCGCTCTCCTCCGGCGGCGCATCGCCGCCGGCGTCCTGGGGGAACGCCTCCTGCCGGGTCAGCAGCTCACAGCGGAGGGCGGCGGCTCTGGCCCGGGCTTCCGCGTCGGCCAGGGCTTTCCGGCGGACAGCGGCCTCCCGCAGGAGCTGGTCGGCGGTGGGGATGTCAAAGGCGGCGGGGGCGAAGCGGCGGACTTCCAGCAGGATGGCCTGTTCGTTGGAGTTCAGAGTGGCGTACAGAGCGTCCGCGGCGGCGGACTTCCGGGCCGCGTCCGCCTGGGCCGCCTCCTGGGCCGCATATAATTGACAATAGGTATCCGCCAGCGCGGCGATCTCCGCCGGATCGGCGGTGCCGAAGCGCTTCCGCAGGGCGGCGTTCTGAGCGGCGCGGACGGCTCGCTTTCGCAGCACCACTGCGATGCCGGCGAAGGCAAGGAGCAGCGCCGCCAGCAGAATGGCGCTGAAAAGCTGGTTATTCGTATAAGTGAGCACTGCCCAAAAAGCGGCGAAGGAGGCGGAGAAGCCGAAGATCACCGTCAGCAGGCCGGGCCAAATGTTCCAGCGCACATTTTTGGGAAGCTCGGACGACGCTTTCCGGGCGCTCTCCGGCGTCTGTCCGGCAAAGGGGCTTTCATTGACGGCGGATTCCGCCCGCAGCCGCTGTTTCAGGGCCTCGTCCCGGGTATCCCGCGCCTTGAGGACGCTTTTCCGGGTGGTTTCCAGGTTCACGATGGCGCCCCGGAGCCGGGCGATGGCGTCGTTTTCCGGCACATGGTCCGCTTTCAGCTGCTCCCGCAGGGCGGCGGCGCTCTGCTCCGCCTGTTCCGCATCCCGGCGAAGCTCTTCCAGCTGACGGCGGCGCTCTCCAGCGTGATACCGCTGCCACTGTTCCAACTTCTCCTTCAGGCTGGCCTCCTGGGACTGTAGGGACTCCTCCTGGCGGCGCAGCCCGTCCAGTTCCTGCCGCTGCCGCTCCAGCTCGTCCATCTGGCGGCGCACCTCCGCCAGCTCCGTCTGGGCGGCGGGGATCTGGCCGGTCCGCTGGTTGGACTGGCGGCGGTTCAGCTGCTTTTTCAATGCGGCGGCGGCCTCTGTGTAGGAGATCTCCTCATCGCCGGAGGTGATGAGGGCGGCGATGCGCCGCTCCAGCTCCTTGTCGGCGGTGACACCCAATCCGGCCTGCCGGATAAAGGCGCTGCGCTCGAAGACCTCCCGGGGGACGCCCAGCAGCGTCTCGCCGCAGGCGGTTCCGGTGAGGCTGGGGACCTCGTCGTCGGTGCCGGTATAGACGGCCTTGAAACTGGCCATAGGGGCGCCCGCCCGCCGGGTATCCCGCAGCAGCGTCAGCTCCCGGCTACTGGCCTGACAGTCCAGACGGCCCCGCATGGGGCTGCCGGACCAGGGAGCGTATCGGTTTTTATCAGCGATGAAGCCGGCACGGTCCCGCTCCCGGCTGTTGACGCCGTAGAACATGGCGGCCAGAAAAGCACACCAGGTGGATTTGCCGGTTTCGTTGGGCGCCTGGAGAATGTTCAGACCGTCCTCCAGGTCCAGCGTTTGATGATCCAGCCGCCCGAAAGAAGCGGCCAAATGGCGAATTTTCAGAATGATCCCTCCTGCGTTGGGCAATACTGTGGTTGTGCGGATACAATATTTATAGTATAGCACGGCACGGCGGCGGTGAAAAGAGCGCCTTTATTGGCAAAGCAGAATGCAAGAGAAAATGTCATAAGAAAAACCAATAGCTGATATCCAAAAAAGTGAAAAAACCTATTGACATTTCCGACTGTCTCTGGTATCCTAAGCAAGCTGTTTCGAACAGCACGGCAAAAACTGGCAAGAGTTTCAAGACGGACGGTCGAGTCACGAAAGAAAAGTCTTGACAGGATGAGTCGGATGTGATATCCTACCAAAGTTGCTGCTGAGGCGAAACCTCGCAGTGACCGACGTAAGTTTGAAAAGCGGTTCAAAAAACTTCTTGACAAACCAATGCGAATGTGATATCTTTTAAAAGTTGCTGATAACAAACGGATCCGTCCGAAAGCTTCGAAAAAACTTGAAAAAAGTTCTTGACAAGCGAAAGACAGTTTGTTATAATAGCAATGTTCCGCCGGAAACGGCGTGTACCTTGTAAATTAAACAACGTAACGAAATGAAAGCACCAGACGGAAACAAGCCTTAGTGCTTGTAACCAAAGTTGTGGGCGAGTAGCGGGTAGTCAATTCTCGTGAAAGCAGCAACTATAAAAGAGAACCAGAAGCTATGACAAATAGCTCGATAAAAGATTTGAACGGACTACGGTTCGTTTAGATACCA
>NZ_JBQHUP010000012.1:0-52815 GCF_052065175.1 Dysosmobacter sp. HCP28S3_G4
GCCGCAAATATGGAGCGCAAACTACGTCTCCTTTTTGCGCCTGACTGCGGTTGGGCTCTGGACTACGATTTTGACCTCGGCGAGCTGGTCATTTTTCCGAGATTTCCAAATATTCCAGCCATTCAGTAGACCCTAAGTAAAAATAGTTCAAATCTGGAGAGGCTTCCACAGGAAGGAATTCCGGATCGCAGGAAGGGAATCGCATGGAAAAAGGCATATACGATTTTATCCAGGAGCTGTTTTTCCGCATGGGGATCCCCACCCGCCGGGTCACACTTCCCTGCGGGGATTGGTCCTGGCTGGATCATGGCCTGCGGGAGAACGTCCTGGGCATCGCGGACTGCGGCAGTCAGATCGAGCAGAAGCTCAGGGCCTATGAGGACGATACGGTTTATTTCTTTACAGACGTGTTTCACTGCAGCTATACCAGCTTCCGGATGCTGGAACGGGACAGCTTCTATTTCATCGGACCGCTTTTGTTTGAGCGGGTGGACGCACAATGGATCGACAGGCTCCTGCGGTCGCTGGATCTGCCGGAGAGGCTGAGAGAACCGCTTCAGAGCTATTATGCCGACGTCAAGTTTCTGCCCGACCGGGTCATGTACGATCATCTGATCATACAGACCGGCGAGTACGCATTCGGCAAGGGGAGCTACAGGACGGTCTATGAGGACGCGGGCTTTCTGGATCGATCCAACGCGGTCTGTCATGACCGGCTCCGGATCCCGGAGGAGCCATTCCGGAACACACAGCGTATCGAGA
This sequence comes from Dysosmobacter sp. HCP28S3_G4, assembly GCF_052065175.1. Classification (NCBI taxonomy): domain Bacteria; kingdom Bacillati; phylum Bacillota; class Clostridia; order Eubacteriales; family Oscillospiraceae; genus Dysosmobacter; species Dysosmobacter sp. HCP28S3_G4. Next base: position 763 of record NZ_JBQHUP010000012.1, read on the forward strand.
GCCGCTATGCCGTAGAAAATGCCATCATTGCGGCGGTCTTTTCCGGAAATGAGGGACAGGCCATCGAGCAGTTCCGGAAGATGGCGGCGCTTCCGCTCCCTCAGCGCCTGACCAATACGCTCCGGGACCGGAAGGACCTCTGTATCACGATCAATACGCTGCTGCGGAAAACGGCGGAGAACACAGGCGTCCACCCGGTCCACATCGACAGCTATTCCAACCGGAACATCCAGTCCATCGAGGCGATGACCAGTGAGGAGCAGTGCGTCTCCTTCGCCTATCAGATCATTCACGGCTACTGCCGTCTCATCACGGAGTACCCGCTGAAAGACTATTCCCCGCCCATCAGGCAGGCTGTCACCTATATCAACACCGATCTGACAGCGGATCTGAGCCTGAAATCCCTTGCCGGACAGATCAATGTCAACGCCAGCTATCTCTCCACGCTGTTCAAACGGGAAGTGGGGGTCCCGCTGACCGAGTATGTGAACCGATGCCGCATCGACTACGCGAAAAAGCTCCTCCAGATCACCGATCTGCCCATCAAAGCGGTGGCGCTGCAATGCGGGATCCCCGATATGCAGTATTTCAGCCGCATGTTCAAACGCCAGACTGGCGTTACGCCCAGAAGCTATCAGAAGTCCGCGGGCTTCGAGGTCCGCAGGATGCTGCGGCAGTCACCGCAGCTGAATGCGCCGGGAAAAACGAGCCACCCCAATAGGACGGGCGCGGGCATCAAAAACGGGTCCGGTGATCTCCCACCGGACCCGTTTCAGGCTGCCGAAAAGTCCGGACTATTTTGACAGCCTGAACGATGCCTCACTTTTTGCCCGCTTCGCAGTCCAAAAGGCTGCCGCTGCGCGGCGTAAACGCCTGCCGGCGGCGGTATCCGGCCTTCCGTTTGCCCATATACAAAAAACTGGGAGCGATGTCCGGCCACTATGGGTTCACGGAGGCGGAGATCGGCAGAGAGAAACGATATATGGGAAAATCAGTGCGTACACCGCAAAACGGCCCTGGCAAGGCGGAGACAAGAGAAAATCCACCATGGCGGGGCTGTGAAACGGAAAGCTCCATATCCCATCAGAAGACACGGGAACCGCACTTGGTTCCGTACCGTCGCGGGCATCACGCCCGCGGCGGTGCTGTTGTCTCCGGCACTTTGAGCCGTCTTTATGCCGTCTTAATACGGCGGGCGGCTCTTTTGTACTTTCTTTAGCTTCTTTGGGGTATGATAAAGATGCCATAAAGGAGGGAAAACAGTCGATGATGAGCCAACGGAAAAAACGGCTGACCACATCCCAGATCATCATGCTGGGGTTCGCGGGCATGATCCTGCTGGGCACGGCCCTGCTGATGCTGCCTGTCTCCAGCCGGAGCAGGGAGATCACGTCCTTTCCGGACGCCCTGTTCACCGCCACCTCGGCGGTCTGCGTGACGGGTCTGGTACTCCACGATACCGCCGGCTACTGGTCCGCCTTCGGACAGGCGGTGCTGCTGGCGCTGATCCAGATCGGCGGCATGGGCGTGGTGACGGTGGCCTCCGCCATCACCATTGTCTCCGGCAAGAAGATCACGCTGATGCAGCGCAGCACCATTCAGGAGGCCATCTCCGCGCCACAGGTGGGCGGCATCGTCCGGCTCACCGGCTTTATCATCCGGACCACGCTGATCATCGAGCTGGCGGGCGCCGCCCTGATGGCGCCGGTGTTCTGCCGGGACTTCGGGCTCCGGGGACTGTGGATGGCCTTGTTCCACTCCGTCTCCGCCTTCTGCAACGCCGGCTTTGACCTCATGGGCGCCGAAGCCCCCTTCTCCTCTCTGACGGCTTACCGGACAAGCCCCCTTGTCAACGTGACAGTGATGCTGCTGATCGTCACCGGCGGCATCGGCTTTGTGACCTGGGACGATATCCGGGTGAACCGCTGGCACCTGCGCCGCTACCGGATGCAGAGCAAGGTGATCCTGTTCACCACGGCGGTGCTGCTGGCGGTGCCGGCGGTGTACTTCTACGCCGTGGAACTGGGCGGCTTTCACGGCGGGGAGCGGGTCCTGGCGGCGCTGTTTCAGTCCGTCACCGCCCGGACGGCGGGCTTCAACACCGCGGACCTGACGGCCTTCACCCAGGCGGGGCAGTTCCTGCTCATCGGGCTGATGCTCATCGGCGGCTCCCCCGGCTCCACCGCCGGCGGTATGAAGACCACCACCGCGGCGGTGCTGGCCACCAACGCCTGGGCCGTCTTCCGCCGGGATGAGCAGGCCCACTGCTTCGGACGGCGCATCGGGGACGACGCGGTGCGGAACGCCGCCACCATCTTCCTGATGTATATTGTGCTGTTTTTCACCGGCGGCCTGATCATCAGTCTGGCGGAGGACCTGCCCATCGCGGCCTGCCTGTTTGAGACGGCCTCCGCCATCGGCACCGTGGGCCTGAGCTTGGGCCTGACGCCGGGACTGGGACGGCTGTCCCAGCTGGTGCTCATCGCCCTGATGTTCTTCGGACGGGTGGGCGGCCTCACCATCATCTTCGCGGCTCTGTCCGGCACCCGCGGCAGTGCCGCCCGGCTGCCTCAGGAAAAAATCACCGTAGGATAAGGAGACGAGCTTATGAAATCCATTCTTTTGATTGGACTGGGGCGCTTCGGACGACACATTGCCCAGGACCTGAATCAGCTGGGCCATCAGGTGATGGCCGTGGACGATGTGGAGGAGCGGGTAAACGCCGTGTTGCCCTATACCACCAGCGCCCAGATCGGCAACAGCACCGATCCGGCGTTTCTGGAGTCCCTGGGCATCCGGAATTACGACGCCTGCATCGTCACCATCGCCAGGGACTTTCAAAGCTCCCTGGAGACCACCTCGCTGCTGAAAGAGCTGGGGGCGCGGCTGGTGGTGTCCCGGGCCGCCAGCGACGTGCAGGCCAAATTCCTGCTGCGCAACGGCGCCGACGAGGTGGTCTATCCGGAGAAGCAGCTGGCCAAGTGGACGGCCATCCGCTACTCCTCGGACCACATTCTGGACTACATCGAGCTGGATGACGAGCACGCCATGTTCGAGGTGCCCATTCCCGGAGACTGGGTGGGCCAAAGCGTGGGCCAGCTGAATATCCGGAGGAAGTACGGCATCAACCTCATCGGCGTGAAGCGGGACGGAAAGCTGGATCTGTCCGTCAACTCGGAGACGATCCTGAACCAGGAGGAGACCATGCTGGTGCTGGGCAGGTACCAGGAGCTGCAAAAGTGCTTCCGGATATGACCCCGGCAGAGGGCAGAATGAAAGGGGGACGAAGCGATGCGTGAGATCCTGTTTATCGTGGCGACGGCTGCGGCGTTCATCGTCTGCGGCTGGGCCGTCAGAAAAGTGGGGGAGTTTCTGGAAAAGAGAGGGCGGCCGTCCTCCGGCGCCGGACTGTGCATCGGCGTGTCGGACCCCGCCCTGGCGGAGGGAATGTCCGTGCGTCTGCGGCGGTACACCGTCCAGCATCCGAATGTGACGGTCTCCTTTCTGTGCGGCACAGAGGAGGAACTGCTGGAGGCGCTGGCCAGGGGAAAGGTCGATGTGGCGTTCCTGCCGGACGGCGAAGAGACCGCCGCCACGGCGGGACTGCGCCAGAAGCGGCTGCTGTGCGCCGGACCGGAGGGACAGGCGGAGGTCTGGCAGCGGGCGCTGTGGAACTCCCACGCCGGGAGACGGACCGTGGCAGTGCTGCTGCCCTATCTGCGGGCGGCGTATTGACCGCGTCCGCTGCGGGTAGCCAAACAGACAGAAATGTGCTATGATGAAGGGACTGACGGAACAGGGACAACAGGGGGCGCGGAACATGGAGCAGCTGCGGCGGGAGCCCGTTGAACGGGGAAAACTGAAGATCTTCTTCGGCTATGCCGCCGGTGTGGGAAAGACCTGCGCCATGCTGCGGGCCGCCCATCAGGCCAAGGCCCGGGGCGTGGACGTGGTGGTGGGCTGCATCGAGGCCCACGCCCAGTCCCAGACCGCTGCCCTTTGCAGAGGGCTGGAGCAGCTGCCGCCGCAGGGACTCTCCGGGGAGCGGCCGGAATTTGACCTGGACGCTGCCCTGTGCCGCAGGCCCCAGCTGCTGCTGGTGGACGAGCTGGCCCACATCAACGGGGAGGGCTGCCGCCACGCCCGGCGGTATCAGGACGTGCAGGAGCTGCTGACCGCCGGCATCGACGTCTGGACCACCGTCAACGTCCAGCACATTGAGAGCCTCAACGACACGGTGGCATCCATCACCGGCGTGCTGGTGCGGGAGCGGATCCCGGACTCCGTGTTCGACCAGGCGGATCAGGTGGAGCTGGTGGACATCGAGCCCCGGGACCTGCTGGAGCGGCTCAACGGCGGAAAGACCCGCCGGGAGGAGACGCTGCGTCCGGAGGTTCGGTTTTTCAATCTGGAGAACCTCACCGCCCTGCGGGAGATCGCCCTGCGCCGCTGCGCAGACCGGGTGAATCTCCGGAACCGGCATACCGGCAGCGCCGGACGCCGCACCGACGAGCATATCCTGGTCTGCCTGTCCTCCTCGCCGTCCAACGCCCGGATCATCCGGACGGCGGCCCGGATGGCCCATGCCTTCCGGTGCCCCTTCACGGCCCTGTTTGTGGAGACACCGGCCATGTCCGCCATGGTGGAGGAGGACAAGCGCCGCCTGCGGGACAACACCCGTCTGGCCCGGCAGCTGGGCGCGGCCATCGAGACTACCTGCGGCGAGGACGTGCCCTATCAGATCGCGGAATTCGCCCGGCTCTCCGGCGTCACGACCATCGTCATCGGACGGAGCACGGCGACCCGGAAGACGGTCTTCAGCAAGCCCACCCTCACCGACCGGCTCATCTCCGTGGCGCCGGAGCTGGACATCCACGTCATCCCGGACGCCGCGGCGGGGCACCGGGCCGCCAGAACCCGGCGGTCTGTCCGCCTGACGCCGCCCCTGCGGGACGTGGGCAAGAGCGCCCTGCTTTTGCTGGCGGCCACCCTCATCGGCTACGCATTCTACGCCTTGGGCTTCACGGAGGCCAATATCATCACCGTCTATATTCTGGCGGTGCTGCTGACCTCCGTCACCACTACCAGCCGCCTGTGCAGTCTGGCGGCGTCGGTGGTCAGCGTGCTGGTGTTCAACTTCTTCTTCACGGTGCCCCGGTTCACCTTCCGGGTCTACGACCGGGGCTATCCGGCCACCTTCCTCATCATGCTCGTGGCCGCCCTTATCACCGGCTCCCTGGCGGCACGGCTGAAAAGCAGCGCCCGGCAGGCGGCTCAGTCGGCCTACCGGACCCGCATCCTGCTGGAGACCAATCAGCTGCTCCAGAAGGAGCAGGACCGCCTGTATGTCGTCTCCGCCGCCGCAGGGCAGCTGACGAAGCTGCTGAACAAGGACGTGGTCATGTATCTGACGGAGAACGGGAAGCTGTCGGCCCCCAGCCTGTTCCGGGCCCCGGACAGCGCCGGGGAGGATCTGACCACCCCGGAGGAGACCGCCGCCGCCGAATGGGTGCTGCGGAACAACAAGCACGCCGGCGCCACCACGGACACCCTGTCCGGCGTCCGATGCCTGTATCTGGCCATCCGGGTGGGGGAGCAGGTCTACGGCGTGGCGGGCATCGCCGTGGCGGATGATCCGCCGGACGCCTTTGAGAACAGCGTGATGCTGTCCATCCTGGGGGAGTGCGCCCTGGCGCTGGAGAATATCCAGAACGCGGAGGAGAAGGAGCAGGCGGCCATTCTGGCCAAAAACGAGCAGCTGCGGGCCAACCTCCTGCGGGCCATCTCCCACGACCTGCGGACGCCCCTGACATCCATCTCCGGCAACGCGGGCAATCTGCTGTCCAACTATCAGAAGATGGACGACGACGCCCGCACCCGGGCCTTCGCCGACATCTACGGCGACTCCATGTGGCTCATCGACCTGGTGGAGAACCTGCTGGCCGTCACCCGCATCGAGGAGGGACGGGTCAGCCTGAACCAGTCCCCCCAGCTGATGGACGAGGTCATCTCCGAGGCGCTGCGGCACGTGGACCGCAGGAGCCGGGAGCATCCCATTCAGGTGGAGAGCGAGCCGGAGATCATCCTGGCCCGCATCGACCCCAGGCTGGTGGTGCAGGTGGTCATCAACATCGTGGGCAACGCCGTGAAGTACGCCCCCGCCGGAACGCCCATCCGCATCCGGACGGAGCTGCGGGGGGACTGGGTGGCGGTGTCCATTGCGGACCAGGGCCCCGGCATCCCGGATGGGGAGAAGGCCCGGGTGTTTGACATGTTCTACACCGGCGCCAACCGCATCGCCGACAGCCGCCGCAGCCTGGGCCTGGGACTGGCCCTGTGCCGGTCCATCGTGACGGCCCACGGCGGCGCCATCACCGTGTCCGACAACGTGCCCCACGGGGCGGTCTTTACCTTTACATTGCCTGCCGGGGAGGTGGAGCTGCATGAATAAACCATTGATCCTGGTGGTGGAGGACGACGCGGCGGTGCGGAACCTCATCACCACCACACTGAAGGCCAACGACTACCGCTATCTGGTGGCGGCCAACGGGGAGAGCGCCATTCTGGAGGCGTCCTCCCACAATCCGGACATCGTCTTGCTGGACCTGGGCCTGCCGGACCTGGACGGCGTGGAGGTCATCGCCCGGGTCCGCACCTGGTCCAACATGCCCATCATCGTCATCAGCGCCCGGAGCGAGGACAGCGACAAGATCGAGGCCCTGGATGCCGGAGCAGATGACTATCTCACCAAGCCCTTCTCCGTGGAGGAGCTGCTGGCCCGTCTGCGGGCCACCCAGCGGCGGCTGGCGTACATGACCGCCGAGACGCCCACCGGCGGCGCCGTATTTGTCAACGGGAAGCTGCGGGTGGACTACGCCGCCGGCTGTGCCTGGCTGGACGGGCAGGAGCTGCACCTGACGCCCATCGAGTACAAGCTGCTGTGCCTGCTGTGCCGGAACGTGGGCAAGGTGCTGACCCATACCTACCTCACTCAGAACATCTGGGGCCGCAGCTGGGACAATGACATCGCCTCCCTCCGGGTGTTCATGGCCACCCTGCGGAAGAAGCTGGAGCCGGATCCGGACAGTCCCCAGTACATCCAGACCCATATCGGCGTGGGCTACCGCATGATGCGGATGGAGTGACGGGGGCGGAAAAATCTTAACGGCAATTTCGATTTACTTCCGGCCGCGGATATGGTATGATAACCCGCGTAAGCGGTCTGAATCTGTCAGACGCGGGGGAATGACGGCGCGGTGTTTTGAACGCCTGCGGCAGCATGACCCATGGAAACAGCCCGGACGCCGCCTGATCGCAGCAGGGACCGGGACGACCCGGACCGGAAGGAGTACATCATGGCTGAATATGTGATTTTTACCGACGCGGGCGGCGATGTTCCCGCGGAACTGTGGACGAAATACGGCCTGGGGAGCGTCCCCATGAGCTATCTGCTCTCCGGCGAGACCGGCATCTTCGACCCCGGCGACCCGGAGCGGGAGGCCTGCTGCGCCAAATTTTACGACGCCCTGCGGCGGCGGGCGGACGTGTCCACCTCCCAGATCACTCCGTTCCTCTTTGAGAAGCTGTTCGCCCCGGAGTTGGAGGCAGGAAGGGATGTGCTGTACTGCGGCTTCTCCTCCGGCCTGTCCTCCACTTGGCAGAACGCCCAGGCGGTGACGGAGCAGTTGAAGGAACGGTTCCCGCAGCGCACCGTCCGGTGCGTGGACAGTCTCAGCGCCGCCGGCGGCGCCGGCATCTTCGCCTTACAGGCGGCGGTGAACCGGGAGCGGGGCATGTCCCTGGAGGAGAACGCCCAATGGCTGGAGGCCCACGCGTCCAAGATGTGCCACTGGTTCACGGTGGACGATCTGGACTTCCTGAAGCGGGGCGGACGGCTGTCGCCCACCGTGGCCTTCCTGGGGGGCAAGCTCCAGATCAAGCCCCTGCTGGTGATTTTGCAGGACGGCAAGCTGAAGGTGGTGGAGAAGGCCCGGGGCCGCAAGGCGGCCATGCAGCGGCTGGTGCAGATGTACCGGGACGCCCTAGATTTCGGCGACGCGGAGCCGCTGGTCATCGTGGACCACGCGGGCTGTCTCGAGGAGGCGGAGGCCCTGGCGGAGCAGCTGCGGGCGGTGTCTCCCGCCGGAACACAGGTGCTGGTCACCGGCCTGTCTCCCATCATCGGTGCCCACACCGGCCCCGGCGCCCTGACGGTCTGCCACTTCGGCACCGGCCGGATGGGATAAGCACGATATATTGACTGATTTGAGCATGATAAAAGACATCCCTTGCCCAAAACAGGCGTGGGATGTCTTTTCATTTTCATAAATCGATTGTCAGAACAGATCCTCCGGCAGACGGATGTCCTCCTGAGGCACACGGTCCCAGCGGAAGTCCTCCACCAGCTCCCGGGGCGTCCTGGGTCCGCCGCCGGGATTCAGGCCCGCCAGATACGCCAGCTTCCCCACGATCTCCTCCGGGGCGTACCGGCTTTGCAGGGCCTCCAGCCCCAGGGAGCCGTCCCGCTTGGACAGGCGGCGGCCGCCGCTGTCCAGCAGCAGGGGGAAGTGGTAAAACACCGGCGGCGTCAGGCCCAGCAGACGGTACAGCAGCAGCTGACGGGGGGTGGAGGACAGCAGGTCCGCTCCCCGCACCACCTCTGTGACGCCCATGGCGCCGTCGTCCACCACCACCGCCAGCTGATAGGCGTACAGCCCGTCAGACCGGCGAAGGAGAAAGTCGCCGCAGTCCGTGGGCAGATACTCCCGGACAGGACCCATGTGGCCGTCGGTGAAGGAGAGGGTCTCCTCCGGCACCCGCAGCCGCAGGGCCGGGGGGCGCTTGGCGGCGGCGGTCCGGGCCGTGATCTCCTCCGCCGTCAGGTTCCGGCAGGTGCCGGGATACACCGTCAGGCCGTCCTCCCGATGGGGGGCGCTGGCGGCGTGAAGCTGGGCGCGGGTGCAGAAGCAAGGATACACCACACCCTGCCGCTCCAGTTCTGCCAGGGCCGCGTTGTACAGGGCGGTCCGGCGGCTCTGGTCATAGGGGGCGTGGGGGCCGCCCAGACTGCCGCCCTCGTCCCAGTCCAGACCCAGCCAGCGGAGGTCCTCCTCCAGCTGACGGGCGTAGGCGGGCTTGCACCGGTCCGTGTCCAGATCCTCGATGCGGAGAATGTACCGTCCGCCTTGATGCCGGACGCTGAGCCAGGCCAGCAGGGCGCACAGCAGATTGCCCAGGTGCATCCGTCCGCTGGGGGAGGGGGCGAACCGTCCCACGGTGTTCATTTGGAAAACCTCCTTTGCGCCGTATCCCTTGTCAGGGATGCCGGGGCATGGTAAAATAGCGGAAAACCGACAAAAGGGGAGACAGGATATGACGGAACAGGCCCAGGCGGTGTTGACGCTGCTGCGGGAGCGGGGCATCCCCTTTGACGTGGCGGAGCATGTCCCGGTGTACACCATTGAGGAGCTGCTGGCGCTGCACCTGCCCGACGCGGGCTCGGTGGCCAAGAACCTGTTCCTCCGGGATGACAAAAGGCGGAATTACTACCTGCTGGTAATCCGGGAGGAGAAGACGGCGGACCTGAAGGCCCTGCGGGAGCGCATCGGCGCACGGCCTCTGAGCTTTGCGTCGGAGAACGATCTGGAGCGGTTCCTGAAGGTGCCGAAGGGGTCCGTGACGCCCTTCGGTGTCCTCAACGACCAGGAGCGGAAGGTTCGGGTGATCTTTGACGCGTCCTTCCGGGGGAGCCGCATCGGCGTCCACCCCAACGACAACACCGCCACGGTATGGCTCCGGACGGAGGATCTCACGGCTTTGCTGGAGGAACACGGCAATGCCGTCTCCTTCGCGGAGCTTTAACAAGGAACCATGGGCACCTGCCGCGGCCGCGGCAGGTGCTTTTGCGTTTACTCGCCGCCCTCCCGGAAGGTGTTTAGCGCCGTCTGCACCAGCCCGGCGATGGCCTGGGCCATTACCCGGCGGCTGGCGGCGTCGGTATTTTTCAGCGACCGCAGCACCGCCTGAAGATTGTGGGGCTGGATCAGCTCCCGGGCATAGCTGGCCTCTCCGGCGGAGAGCAGGCCGAAGACGGTGTCCACGATGTCCTCCCGCTCCGCGGGACTGAGCCGGGCCAGCCAGCGTTTGATGGCCAGATCCGTCATCCGGCTGCCGGGGGTGACGGACTGCATCCGGACGAAGTTGCCGCCCAGCACCTCCCAGGTATAGGGATCGTGCTGGAGCAGGCCGATCTGCCGGCTTTTCACCACAGTGTAGGGGTCCTCCTGCTCCAGCAGCATCCCCACTACGGAGGACTGGGGCAGGTAGGTGTCGATGCGGGGCAGCAGCTCCCGGTAGCCGGGGCTGCGGATGACGTGGTCCGTGAAGCCGGGGCCGTCGTTGCTGTACACCGCCGTGACCCGCTGCCGGATGGCGACGGGACTCTGGGACGCGGCGTAAACCGCCAGATTGCCGCCCTTGGAGTGTCCGCCCAGCAGCAGCCGTCCGGAGAAGGAGGCAGCGAACCGCTTGACGTACCGGAGCGCCGCCAGCTGGGCCGGGACGGCGTCCATGAAGGCCATGTTGAAGTCCTCCTTCCAGCCCACCAGGGTGGAGTCCGTGCCCCGGAAGGACAGAAAGGCGGAGCCGTCCCCCAGCAGGACGGCCATGGCGGCGAACTGCATCTCGTTCTCCGGCTGGAACTGGTCCTGATAGAAGGTCAGCCGCAGGGGGGCGAACCGGGGCGCGGCGGCCAGGGCCCGCAGCAGCTCCAGATCCTGCCGGCACCGCACCCGTCCCCGCCGGTCCTCCGGCAGGGAGAGGTAGGTCTCAGCGGCGTCCTTCAGGGAGACGGAAGGGCCCGGTTCCTGCGGGACCAGGTTATTGAAATGGACGTAGACCAGGGCGGAGAGGATCAGATTGTCCACCGGGCCCAGAGGGACCTGGGTCATGGGAATGTCACCCCGCCAGGTGAGATAGTCAAAGAGGTCGGGCATTGCGTCTGCTCCTTTGCGGCATATGCCGGGGATACGTCCATCATACAGGAAACCGGCGTCATGTGCAACCGGTTTTCCGCGGGCGTGGAGCGCTCATTTTCAGTTTACGGTCCCGCAGCGGGAATGGTGACGGGAACTGGCGCGGGGTACGGCGAAGTGAAAATATGGTAATATATTATATAATGTATAATGCGCCGGAAAGGCGTGCTCCGGGGCAGCGTGAACACGAAAAAACGTGTCCGCGCCTTCGGAAAGGCGCGGACACGCGGGTGGTTTTCGAAGAGGACATCGCTTACATTTGAATGCGGGTGCCGGTCTTGCCCTCAATGCCGTCCCTGGCCTTCTCCAGCAGCGTGATGAGCGCCACACGGCCGGGCTTGGACTCGGCGAACTGCATGGCGGCCTGGACCTTGGGCAGCATGGAACCGGGGGCAAACTGCTTTTCGGCGATATACTTCCGGGCCTCGTCCGGCGTCAGGGTGTCCAGACCCTTCTGATCCGGCTTGCCAAAGTTGATGGCCACTTTCTCCACTGCCGTCAGGATGATCAGCATATCGGCGTCCACCAGCTCAGCCAGCTTGGCGGAGGCGAAATCCTTGTCGATGACAGCGGGGGTGCCGCAGAGCCTTCCGTTTCTGCGCACCACGGGGATGCCGCCGCCGCCCACGGTGATGACCACGCAGCCGTCCTGGATCAGCGCCCGGATAGTGTGCTTTTCAATGACGTCGATGGGTTTGGGGGAGGGGACCACCTGACGGTAGCCCCGCCCGGCATCCTCCACCATGGTGTAGCCTTTTTCCCTGGCGATGCGCTCCGCGGTCTCCTTGTCGTAGAAGGCGCCCACGGGCTTGGTGGGGTGCTGGAAGGCGGGATCGGCCTCGTCCACCAGCACCTGGGTCACCACAGTGGCTACATCCTTCACGATGCCGCGCCTGGCGAGCTCGTTGCCGATGGCGTTCTGCAGGTGGAAGCCAATATAGCCCTGGGACATGGCGCCGCATTCGGGGAAGGGCATGTCGGACTTGATGGCGCCGGATTCGGCGGCGGTGGACATGCCCAGATTGATGGCGCCCACCTGAGGTCCGTTGCCGTGGGCGATGATGACTTCATTGCCCTGCTCGATGAGATCGACGATGGGTTTTGCGGTCTCCGTGACCAGGGTGAGCTGCTCTTTGGGAGTGTTGCCAAGAGCGTTGCCGCCCAAGGCGATCACGATACGTTGAGACATCGTATAAGACCCCTTCCTATCAGAATGTGCCTTGTGCTGTGGGCTGCTTCCGGCGATGTGGATCGCCTGCTCCGGTCATTTACAGACCTGCGCGATCTCGCGGCAGAGCCCCAGAGCGGAGGCCTCATCCCGCATGACGATCAGCACGGTGTCATTGCCGCAGACACAGCCCACCATTTCCGGGATCTCCATGGAGTCAAGAGCGGCACCGGCTGCGTCAGCCAGACCGGGCATGGTCTTGATGATAGCGAGATTATTGACGGAGTTGCAGGTCAGACAGCACTCCCGCAGGATCTTCTGCAGCCGGTCCACAAAGGCGAACTCGATCTGTTTCTTGGAAACCGCGTAACGATAACGTCCGTCGCCGCAGGGCGCCTTTACCAGATGCAGCTGCTTGATATCCCGGGAGATCGTGGACTGCGTGCAGGCATAACCGCATTCCACCAGCTTTTCGCTGAGTGCGTCCTGCGTTTCGATGACAGATTCCGCTATCAGCTCAAGGATTTTTTCTTGTCGTTTATTTTTCATAGTGACAACCCCTCGTATCCTTGCGTGTGGAGGTCTCTGAAGAACCTCTCCCGGTGGTTCAGAAAAGCGAAATCCATAATGGCCGGACGCCCGCTTCCGGTGAGCCGCAGAGCTCCCGTCCGCGGACGTCCGATCACGTATGAGGTGTTTTGGTTTTACAGATCGTCCCGGTTCACGGGGCAGGACATGCAGCGCGGGCCGCCGCGGCCGCGGGACAGCTCGGCGGAGGGAATGGTGATGACCGTCAGGCCGCGCTTGGCCAGCAGTTCGTTGGTGACGTAGTTCCGGTCGTAGGTGATGACCTTGCCCGGAGCGATGCACAGGGTGTTGGAGCCGTCGTTCCACTGCTCCCGCTGTGCCGCCAGCAGGTCGCCGCCGCCGCAGCGGATCAGCTCCACGGCGGGGAGCTTCAGCTCCAGAGCCAGGATCTTGGCCAGATCCTCCTTCAGGGCGTTGAACTTCAGCTCGCCGTGGTCATCCAGCGTGATCTCGTAAACGCTGAGGGGACCTTCAATCTCAGGATGGATGGTGAACTTGTCGTAGTCCACCATGGTGAAGACGGTGTCCAGGTGCATGAAGGCGCGGGTCTCGGGGATGTCGAACACCAGGACCTTCTTGTAATCGGAGTTCTGCAGCAGGCTCCGGGCGAAGGCCTCGGCGCCGGAGGTGGTGGTGCGCTGGGACAGGCCCACGGCCACGATCTGGTTGGAGAGCACCAGCACGTCGCCGCCCTCGATGGAGTAGGTGCCGTTGAGGTCGGACCACTGCTTGTTGCCGGGCACCGCGAAATCTTTATTATAGAGGTAGATGTACTTCAGCAGCAGGGACTCCCGTTTCCGGGCCGCAAAATGCATACGGTGAATATTGATGCCCTCGCCGATGCAGGCGCCGGGGTCCCGGGTGAAGTACAGGTTGGGCATGGGATCGGACACGAAGGGATAGTCGTCGTTGTCCAGATCCATCAGGGAGGTGGGAGCGCCGGTGGCGACCTCGCAGCGCTTGATGCCGGCGATGAGCTTCGCCACCATGTCCTTGGGAGACATGCTCAGCAGGTAGGAGGTCATGGCGGCCCGCAGGCCCTTGGAATTGATCTTGCTGAGGTTCAGGAAGTCGTTCACCAGCTGGATCTGCATGGAGGGCTCGGCGATGGCCTTGGCCACCTCATCCACATAGTAGACGACCTCGACGCCGTTTTCCCGCAGCACGTTGGCGAAAGTGTCGTGCTCCTGCTGGGCGATCTTCAGATAGGGGATGTCATCAAAGAGGAGACGTTCGATGGTGGAGGGAGTCAGGGCCTCCAGCTCCAGTCCAGGGCGGTGCAGCAGGACCTTGTTCAGTTTGCCGATTTCGGAATAGTTATGAATGCCAGGATGCATGGTTGCGCTCCTTTCTGTTGAGGCGGGCGCATGGCCCTGCCTTTGCAAGAGATCACTCTGTTGGTTGTTTTATCAAGCCGGCGGGATGCCGCTGCTGAAATCAGCCGATGGTGGCCACGATGACGGCCTTGATGGTGTGCATTCTGTTCTCGGCCTCGTCAAACACCTTGGAGTGCTTGGAGCAGAACACCTCGTCAGTGACTTCCCGGATGTCATAGCCCAGCTTCTGCTGGTCGCTGGCCATGGTGGTGTTGAAATCGTGGAAGGAGGGCAGGCAGTGCATGAAGATGACGTCGGGATTCTCGGTCTTGTCCAGCATCTCCTTGGTCACGCGGTAGGGGGTCAGCATCCGGACGCGCTCGGGGATCTGATCCTCCTCGCCCATGGAGGCCCAGATGTCGGTGTAGAGGACATCGGCGCCCTTCAGGCACTCGGCGTCGGAGCGGATCTCGATGACAGCGCCGGTCTCGGCGGCCACGGCCTGGGCGCGGGTGATGACATTGGCGTCCACCTGGGCGGCCAGCTCCTCTGGACCGTAGGCCACGAAGTGCATGCCCATCTTGGCGCAGCCGTACATCCAGGCGTAGGCCATGTTGTTGCGGATGTCGCCGCAGAAGACCACCTTCACCTGGGACAGGGGCTTCGCCACATGCTCCTCAATGGTCATCAGGTCGGCCAGGATCTGGGTGGGATGATCCACGTCCGTCAGGCCGTTCCACACGGGAACGCCGGCGTACTTGGCCAGGTCTTCCACCACGGACTGCTTGTAGCCGCGGTACTCGATGCCGTCATAGAAGCGGCCCAGGACCTTGGCGGTGTCCTCCAGGGACTCCTTCTTGCCCATCTGGGAGCTCTTGGAATCCAGGAAGGTGACATGGGCACCCTCGTCCAGGCAGGCGACTTCGAAAGCGCAGCGGGTACGGGTGGAGGTCTTCTCAAACAGCAGGACCACGTTCTTGCCCTTCAGGACCTCGTTGTGGATGCCGGCTCTTTTCTTGGATTTCAGATCATGGGACAGATCCAGCAGGTAGCGGATCTCCTCGGGGGTAAAATCCATGAGGGTCAGGAAGCTTCTGCCTTTCAGATTAACTGCCATCGTAGTTTTCTCCTTTTCTGTTGATTTTGAAATAACGATCCTTTCAGGTGTGAGGGTTTTTCAAATATGACAAATTCCACAGACGGTCGCGATTGTGGAACTTGAAGTACAGAGTTCTGAAACTTCTGACTTTAATTGTACTGTCTGACCAAAAAAGATGGTAGTGCCAGGTGCGATTATTTTTCGTGTGCCAGTTTTTCCTGCAAAATCTCCCACAGGGTTTCCTTTAGAAGGTCCATGCCTCTGGCCAGCCGGTCCTCCGGTTCGTAGGAATAGCTGATGCGGATATGGCCGCGGCCCTCCTTCTTGTCGGGGTAGAATACATAGCCCGGCATCAGCGTCAGGCCCTTGCCGTAGGCCCGGCCCACCAGAGTCTTGCTGTCCACGCCGTCAGGGAGCCTGCACCAGATATAGACGCCGCCCCGGGGCTTCTGATAGTCCACGCCCCAGTCCCGCATCTCGTCCAGCCTGCCGCAGACCAGCCGCTGCTTGCGGCCATAGCTCTCCCGGAAGGCGTCCAGCGCCGCGTAGTAGGTGCCGTCCCCCAGGTACATGGCCGCCAGCTTCTGGGTCAGCCAGTCCGTTACCTCCATCCGGACGGAGGTGAGATAGCTCAGGCTCTCAATGACGCTCTTGTCCGCCACCACGAAGGCCAGGGCCAGACCCGGCACGAAGGTGAGGGAGAAGGAGTAGATATAGATCACGTTGCCCAGGGTGTCCAGCGCCTTGACGGGCAGGATGTCCGGCCCGTCGTAGACCAGCTCCGAGGCGGCGTCCTCCTCGATGATGGGGATGCGGTACTTGTTGGAGATCTCGATGAGCTTCTTCCGCCGCTCCAGGGAGAGGACCACGCCGGTGGGATCGTGGAAGCTGGAGTTGACGAAGATGAACTGCGGCCGGTTCTGCCGGACCAGCTTCTCCAGAACGGCGCAGTCCATGCCGTTCTCATCCACCGGAACGGAGCAGACCCTGCCGCCCGCCAGCTGGATGGTCCGGTACACGTCGGGGGACACCGGCTCCTCCATCATCACCATGTCGCCGGGCCGGACCAGCAGCGTCACGATGTAGTTCAGGGCCTGATTGGTCTCCGTCAGGACCTGGATGCTGCTGACGGACGCCTTGATGCCCTTGGTGCTCAGAAAAGACACCAGCTTCTGCCGGAGGATCTTGTCGCCACGGTAGGGCGTGTAGAAGCACCGGTCCGCGTGTTCGCTGACGATGAGGGCGGAGATGTCCCGGGCCAGTTTGTTCCGGTCGAAGATGCCGGACTGGGCGATGCCGCCGCCCAGGGAGTAGGTGTGTTCGTCGTTGTTGCGCATGAACAGGTCATCGAAGGCCCGCTCCATGTCCAGATGCTCTTTCTTGATCTGGGCCACCCAGTTGACCCGTTTGCCCCGCTCACCGCCGGCGCTGTCTGTCTCCGTGTCCGTCCACAGAGGGCTGCCCGTGGCGTCCTGCTCTCCCACGGAGACCACGTAGCCCACGCCCTGCTTGGACTGGATGAGACCGTCGGCCTTCAGCTCGCTGTAGGCCTTGACCACGGTGTTCCTGTGGATGCCCAGCAGCTGGGCCAGCACCCGCTCAGAGGGCAGGCTGCTGCCGGCGGGAAGCTCGCCGCAGATGATCTGCGACTTGATCTGATTGATGATCTGCACGTATACAGGGACCTTTCGCCGCCTGTCGAGCTGTATGTTCATGGTTCCTCACCTCGCTGCACTGGCTCCCAGGACGGCCCACCCCCCGGAGAACGGCGGGCCGCAGACAGCAGTAAGTTCTTCCGGGCGAACTATTGACAACGCCTGATAGGATTTGATATATTTTGAAGCATAAAATCGGATCTGATTAACAGAAGACAGGCGACCCGTATCTGGACCGCCTGCCATCGTCTATCTGCGGCAATGGGTCCTTCACTCTCACACATTCCGATCGCCGATTGATTCTGTTATATTCAGTTTGACGCCTGGAAACCGCGGCGGGAGATTTTTCCGGCGCGGATACTGCCGCGGTTGTTGGACTTAACCAAACTTTCCACGGGGCACCAGCCTTCTGTTGGGTATAATTACTATTAGCTACTATCTATATACCATTTTTTATGCACGAATACAAGTACCAGTTTTCCAAACCATTCGTGTGCCAGTTGGCGCCGGACGCGCTGTGCCAGTGCGTCTGATGGCGGCGGCACAGGATGAAAATTACGGATAAAGACAGGGGAGAGCAACGATGAACATGATCCAGAAGGCCAAGGAGCAGGTGGCCGGACTGACGCTGCGGGCCTATCAGGCCGCGGCCGCGGAGGGGCTGCTGCCGGAGGGCGTGGAGGCGGTGCCGGCGGTGGAGATCCCCAGGGACGCCGCCAACGGCGACTACACCACCACCTTCTGCCTGACGGCGTCCAAGGCCCTGCGCCGGAATCCCCGGGAGGTGGCGAAGATCCTCACGGAGCGCATGGCGCTGGACGGCACGTATTTCTCCAGCGTGGAGATCGCGGGCCCCGGCTTTCTGAACTTCCGCCTGGGCGGACGGTGGTACGCCGACGTGCTGGCCGCTGTGGAGTCGGAGAACAAGGATTACGGCCGGGGCGACGGGCTGAAGGGCCAGAAGATCATGGTGGAGTTCGTCTCCGCCAACCCCACCGGCCCCATGCACATGGGCAACGCCCGGGGCGGCGTGCTGGGCGACACCCTGGCCGAGGTGCTGGACTGGTCCGGTGCCGACGTCTGGCGGGAGTTCTACGTCAACGATGCCGGCAACCAGATCGAGAAGTTCGCAAAGAGCATTGAGGCCCGGTACTTCCAGCTGATCCGGGGTGAGGACGCGGTGGAGTTCCCGGAGGACGGCTATCACGGTGACGACATCCGGGAGCTGGCCCAGCTGTTTTACGACCAGCACGGCGAGTCCTTCCTGGACCGGGATGAGCGGGAGCGCCGGGACGCCATGGCGAAGTTCGGTCTGTCCCGCAACATCCCCAAGATGAAGGCGGATCTGGAGCGCTACGGCATCCGCTTCGACGAGTGGTTCTTCGAGTCCTCCCTCCATGAGAGCGGCTTTGTAGCCGACACGGTGCAGCTGCTGGCGGACCGGGGCTGGACCTACGAGAAGGACGGCGCCCTGTGGCTGAAGACCGCCGAGATCCTGGCGGAGAACCTGCGGAAGGCGGGCAAGTCCGAGGAGGAGATCGCAAAGCTGGACCTGAAGGACGACGTCCTCCGCCGTGCCAACGGCTTCTACACGTATTTCGCAGCCGACATCGCCTATCACCGGAACAAGTTCGGCGTGCGGGGCTTCGACAAGGTCATCAACATCTGGGGCGCCGACCACCACGGACATGTGGCCCGTCTGAAGGGCGCCGTGGACGCCCTGGGCCTGAACGGCACCGACCGGCTGGATATTGTGCTGATGCAGCTGGTGAAGCTGGTGCGGGACGGCGAAGTGGTGCGGATGAGCAAGCGCACCGGCAAGACCATCTCTCTGTCCGACCTGCTGGACGAGATCCCCGTGGACGCCTGCCGCTATTTCTTCAACGCCAAGCCTGAGACCCAGATGGAGTTCGACCTGGGTCTGGCCGTCCGGGAGGACGCGGAGAATCCGGTCTATTACGTCCAGTACGCCCACGCCCGGGTGTGCAGCCTTCTGCGGACGCTGGCGGAGGAGGGCCACACCGTGCCCCACGCGGCGGATGTGGACATCGGGCTGTTGAATAGTGAGCCGGAGCGGGCGCTGATGAAGGAACTGGCCTCCTTCTGCGAGGAGGTGCGCATGGCGGCCCGGGACTACGATCCCAGCCATATCAACCGCTACCTGATGAGCCTGGCCGCCGCGTTCCACCGGTTCTACAACGCCTGCCGCATCAAGGGCGAGAACGACGGCGTCATCGCCGCCCGTCTGAAGCTGGCGGAGGCCACCCGGCAGGTGCTGGCCAACGGACTGGGCATCCTGGGCTGTACCGCACCGGAGAAAATGTGACGGATTTCCTGCAAAAAAGAGCCGTGGGTCCCTGATCTGCGGCTCTTTTTCCGCGTTGGACGGGCCAGTCTTGCAAAACCACAAAAAAGGGAAGCGTTTTTTGGGCCATATTAACAAAGTATGAACGTCTCGTTTTAATTCGTTGATTTTAGCCTTGACAAAACGTGTTGTGAAAATGTATTATTGACGATACAAAATGACCGCTGAGTATGGTTATTTTGCACAATAGTCCTTTTATTTTAGAATAAGTAGGACGAGTGAAAAGGAGAGTAGTATGGAAAACAAGGCAGAAACGAATAGGAACTCAGGAAAACTGAAAGCAATGTTCCTCATCCCTTCACTTGTGGGTGTCCTGATCTTCATGATACCTGTCAAGTACGATGGCTCCTGGACCGTCATCGTGAAGATCATCGCTGACATCATCAGCGGTGTTCTCGCCGGTATCCTGCCGATCCTGTGCGTAGCCATCCTGACGGTCTCCGCCATTCTGGCGGTGGTCTCCCTCATCGCGAAGCCCAAGTTCATCATGAACAACGAAGTCCTCAAGAGCTGCTTTGCCTGCTCCCCCATCTGGGTGGTGGTCCGGGTCATCGGCTGCATCTGCGTCTGGGTCGCCTATCTGGCCACTTACATGGGCGTGGAGTACGGCGGCGGCATCCTGGCCATGATGTCCGGTCCCGACGAGGGCGGTATGGCCCTGGACCTGATCGTGGGCCTGGTCATCATCTTCATGATCGCCAGCTTCCTGCTGCCCCTGCTGCTGGACTTCGGTCTGCTGGAGTATGTGGGCGCCCGTCTGACCCGCATCATGCGTCCGGTGTTCAAAGTGCCCGGCCGCGCGGCAGTGGACTGCATCACCTCCTGGATCGGCGACGGCACCCTGGGCGTCATGCTGACCTGCAACCAGTATGAGGGCGGCTACTACTCCGCGAAGGAAGCCTCCATCATCGCCACCACCTTCTCCGCCGTGTCCATCACCTTCAGCCTGGTGGTTCTGGACGAGGTGGGCCTGACCCACATGTTCGGCGTGTACTACCTGCTGATCTGCTTCGTGGGTATCGTCTGCGCCATCATCTGCCCCCGTCTGTGGCCCCTGTCCCGGAAGCCCGATACGTATCTGGTCCCCGGCAACGCCATGCCCGAGACCATTCCCGAGCAGTACAAGAACTCCCATGAGTACGGCATGGATCTGGCCATGAAGCGCGTGGCCAAGCACCAGGGCCTGGGCGAGTTCCTCTCCAGCGGCGCCAAGAACTGCGTCAATATGTGGTTCAGCGTGCTGCCCACCGTTATGGCCATCGGTACCGTCGCTCTGGTCCTGGCGGACTACACCCCCATCTTCGACTGGCTGGGCATCCCCTTCGTGCCCCTGCTGAACGTGCTGGGCGTGCCCGAGGCTGAAGCTGCCGCCTCCACCATGATCGTCGGCTTCACCGATATGTTCACCCCCGCCATCATCATCGCCGGCGCCGGCGTCAGCGAGATGACCCGCTTCATCGTGGCCGTGGTCTCCATCACCCAGGTCCTGTTCCTGGATGAGGTCGGCGGCCTGATCCTGGGCTCCAAGCTGCCCGTCAACCTGGGCGAGCTGTTCATCATCTTCCTGGAGCGCACCATCATCAGCCTGATCATCGTCTGCCCCATCGCCCACCTGCTGTTCTAAGCCGGCGGACTCTGTCGGACGAATATCCAGCTGCGCGAATTGCATACTGCATGAGAGTCAGGGCACTTTTACAGCGCCCTGACTTTTTGCGCTTCCGCCCCGGCCTGTGTTACAGGTGTGTGACAAACCGGGCCGGAGGCTTGACAATCCCCGGCCCGGAGAATATGATAGAGCGCGAGAAAACGAAAAGGAGTGGAAGGATGATTTCTGTTTCCTGCTGATCACAGAATCGGTGCCGGAGGCCCTGAAAAGGGCCTGTGGAATGCTGTCCCGGCGCCGGAAGCAGGAAAGAGAACGCCTACCGCCATATCATGGGCTGCCCGTCCCGCCGCGGGAATACGCCGTCATGCTGTGAGCCGCAGGAGCTTTCCTGCGGCTCACTTTTTGCGTGCGACAAGGAGGAACGCGTATGTCCATGATCCGGGTCAGTGACCTGACCTTTGCCTATCCGGGCAGCTATGACAACATTTTCGACCACGCCAGCTTTCAGTTCGACACCGGCTGGCGCCTGGGCTTTACCGGCCGCAACGGCCGGGGGAAGACCACCCTCCTCCGCCTGCTGGCGGGGACGTATCCCGACGGCGGTGCCATTCAGGGAAAGGTGCCCTGCTCCTATTTTCCCTTCCCGGTGACAGACTCCTCCCGGATGACGTTGGAGGTGATGGCGGACGCCTGCCCCGCGGCGGAGGAGTGGGAGATTCTGCGGGAGGCGGGGGAGCTGGAGGTGGAGGCGGAGACGTTGTACCGCCCCTTTGACTCCCTGTCCAGCGGGGAGCGGACCAAATGCCTGCTGGCGGCGCTGTTCTGTGGAGAGGGGCGGTATCTGCTCATCGATGAGCCCACCAACCATCTGGACCAGCGGGGCCGGGCGGTGACCGCCGGGTATCTCCGGCGAAAGCGGGGCTTTCTGCTGGTGTCCCATGACCGGGATTTCCTGGACGGCTGCATCGACCACATCATGGTGCTGAACCGCACCGGCATGGAGGTCCAGAGCGGGAATTTCTCCTCCTGGTGGGAGAACCGGCAGCGACAGGACGCCTTTGAACAGGCCCGGAATGACCGCTTGAAGGAGGAGATCGGGCGGCTGAAGCAGTCGGCGGAGGAACGGCGGCAGAAGGCCGACGCCGTGGAACGGGCCAAGACCGGCATCTCCTCCCAGGGCATCGCCAAGCACGGCCTGCGGCCCTATCTGGGGGAGAAGTCCCGGAAGGGACAGCAGCAGCGGAAGAACATGGACCGCCGGGCGGAGCGGGCCATCGCGGAGAAGTCCGGGCTTCTCCGGGACCTGGAGAAGACGGAGACCCTGAAGCTCCATCCCCTGACCGCCCGGGGACGATTGCTGGATCTGCGGGACGCGGCCCTGTTTTACGGGGACCGGCAGGTCTGCGGCCCGCTGACCTTCTCCGTGGAGCCGGGGGACCGGGCGGCGCTGACGGGGAGGAACGGCAGCGGAAAGTCCACGCTGCTGAAATTCCTCTGCGGGGCGGATATCCGCCATACCGGCACCTGCGTCACCGCGTCGGGGCTGACGCTGTCCGTGGTGCCCCAGGACTTCTCCGGCCTCCGGGGGAGTCTGACGGATTTCGTCCGGGAGGCGGGGGTGGAGGACGCCCTGTTCCGTGCCATTCTTCGGAAGCTGGACATGCCCCGGACGCAGTTTGAAAAGGACCTGTCGGAGTGGTCCGCCGGGCAGCGGAAGAAGGCGCTGCTGGCCAGGAGCCTGTGCCAGAGCGCCCATCTGTACGTCTGGGACGAGCCGCTGAACTACATCGACGTCTGGTCCCGGATCCAGGTCGAGACGCTGTTGGAGACGTACCGGCCCACCATGATCTTCGTGGAGCACGATGGAGCCTTCCGGCGGCACATCGCCACAAAGACCGTGGTGCTGGATAGCTAAATGAACAGAGACAGATGTCGGAATTTGTCCAACCTGACAAAGATACACTGCCATCCATTGCCATATATGGAAAAGTGATGTATAATTCAAAATACAAGCCACGGTTCTCATCCATATCCACCGCGGAGAAAATTGCATAGCAAGTTCAGGAGGTTTCTGAGTATGAGCAGTCGGGAAATCGTCGTCAAAAGGCCCGCTGAGCAGCTGGAGGGAGATTCCATCGTCCAGTTGATCCGCACCGCCTGCGAGTTCAAGAGCGCAGTCACCATTCGGACAGAACTGTACCAGGTGAATGCCAAGAGTATGATGGGCGTTCTGGCACTGGGACTGGAGCCGGGGATGAAGTTCCGCCTGGAGGCCGAAGGCGGCCCGGACGCGGAGGAGGCACTGGAGACCATCCAGCGGTGGTTTGAGCCGTAAATATCAAGAGATCCGAAAGGCGCCCCGGACCATGTCCGGAGCGCCTTTTTCACGTGCCGGAGGAGCTGAGACTGCCGGAAAGCGGATTGACAAGGACGCCGCCGGTATATTATGATGATATCAGAAAGAGAGCCGCCCGGCGCGGCCCCAACGATTCAATTGGAAGATCACACCACATCAAAGGAGTGCTGCTGTTATGAACATTCTCGCAACCAAGAACGCCCCCGGCGCCATCGGACCCTATTCCCAGGGCTATGAGGCCAATGGCCTGGTCTTTACCTCCGGTCAGATCCCTGTGGATCCTGCCACCGGGGACATCCCCGCCGGCATCGCCGCCCAGGCGGAGCAGAGCTGCAAAAACGTGGGCGCCATTCTGGAGGCCGCGGGCGTGGGCTATGACCAGGTGGTCAAGACCACCTGCTTCCTGGCGGACATGGGGGATTTCGCCGCGTTCAACGAGGTCTACGCCAGATACTTCGTCTCCAAGCCCGCCCGCAGCTGCGTGGCGGTGAAGGATCTGCCCAAGGGCGTGCTGTGCGAGGTGGAGGCTATCGCCGTCAAGGGCTGAGGGACTGTCTGAACAGGACCGGCGGGACCGTGGAAAACGCAGCGCGTTTTTCCGGTCCCGCTTCTTTTCGCGCACTGTCCGCCGGAAGAAAAACGGCACGATTCACGGCGGAACAGCCGGTCTGCGCACATTTTCCTTTACAAACAGAGAAGCGTCCTGTATAATAGATAAGCTATTGAAATCTCATGGATGAAACGGAGAATCGAGCTATGGCGCTGATCGAATATGACGAATATAAGCAGAAACTGAAGGACATGGGTCCGGAACTGGACAAGCTGTCCGCCGCCCTGGATCTGGAGGGCGCACGGGCGGAGGTCCGTCAACTGGAGGCGGAGTCTGCCCAGGATGGCTTCTGGAACGATCTGGAACGGTCCCAGCGGGTCCACCAGCGGCTGAAGCAGCTGCAGAACAAGGTGACCCGGCAGGAGAAGCTGCTGGGTGACTGGGAGGACCTGGGCGTTCTGTGCGAGATGGGCCAGGAGGCCGACGATCCGGACCTGCTCCAGGAACTGAAGGACGGCTACACCGCCTTGCAGCAGAAGGTGGAGGAGACCCGTCTCACCACCCTGCTCACCGGGGAGTACGACGCCAACAACGTCATTCTGACCATCCATCCCGGCGCCGGCGGCACCGAGGCCCAGGACTGGGCCCAGATGCTGTTCCGGATGTACACCCGCTGGGCGGAGCGCCACGACTTCAAGTGCACCACACTGAACTACGAGGACGGCGACGAGGCGGGCATCAAGTCCGCCACCATCTCCATTGAGGGCGAGAACGCCTACGGCTTCCTCCGCAGCGAGAACGGCGTCCACCGTCTGGTGCGGGTGTCTCCCTTTGACGCCAACGCCCGGCGGCAGACCTCCTTCGCCGCGGTGGAGGTGATGCCGGAGCTGCCTGACGACATCGAAGTGGAGATCCGGCCCGAGGACATCGAGATGCAGGCCTGCCGCTCCTCCGGCGCCGGCGGCCAGCACATCAACAAGACCTCCTCCGCCGTCCGTCTGACCCACATCCCCACGGGCATCGTGGTGTTCTGCCAGACGGAGCGGAGCCAGTTCCAGAACAAGGATAACGCTATGAAGATGCTGCGTGCCAAGCTGCTGGAGATGAAGATCCAGCAGCACGCGGAGAAGATCTCCGACATCAAGGGCGTGCAGATGAAGATCGAGTGGGGCAGCCAGATCCGCTCCTACGTGTTCATGCCCTACCAGATGGTGAAGGACACCCGCACCAGCTTCGAGACCAGCCAGGTGGACGCCGTCATGGACGGCGATTTAGACGGTTTTATCAACGCCTATCTGACCCAGCAGGCCACCGGCGACCTGAAAAAGTAATACCGGCGCTGCGATCTGACAAGGCGCGGCCTGCGGAAGGGGACACGGATGTGCCCATTTTCCCGGGCCGCGCCTTTTGCTGTTTCCAAAGCTGCCGGTATCTTGCGGCCGGGGACGTCACGCCTGATACTTCTGGGTGACAAAGTCCCGGAACTCCTGGATATGCTTCTCCAGCTCACAGTTCCGCCGCCAGGAGATGTACAGCGTCCGTGCGCCGCTGTCCGGCAGCTGGAAGCCCAGCAGCCGCTTTTCCTGAATGAAGTTGTGGGCGGCCTTCTCCGAGATGATGGAGACTCCCAGCCCCCCAGCCACCAGGTTCTTGATGGCCTCCGGGTCATTGATGCGGGCGGTGATGCGGAGCATGGACTCCGACACGCCGATGCGCTCCAGATAGTGGCTGGCGCTCTTGTTGGTGCCGCTGCCCTGCTCCCGAAGGATGATGGGCTCCGCCAGCAGCGTCTCCAACGGCACCTCCGGCAGCTGCTGCAATTCCAGGAACCGGGGTGTCACCGGCGTGACCAGCACCATGCGGTCCTGGCAGAAGGGCTGGCAGCACAGGGCTTCGCTGTCGGCGCACATACCAATGAGGCCCACGTCGAACATGCCGTCCGTCAGGCCGTCGATGACGCCCTGGCTGTCGCTCTGGTGAATGACGAAATAGGTGTCCGGATGAAGGCGGCCGAACTCCGGCAGGATCTCCGGCAGGAGGTAGGCGGAGGGAATGGTGGAGGCCCCCAGATGGATGATCCGCCGAGACTCCTCTCCGCATGCCAGAACGATGCGCTCCTGCAGCTCCAGAATATTGGCCGCGTACTCGTAGACCTCCCGGCCCTTCTCCGTCACCTGGATGCTCTTGGTGGTCCGGAGGATCAATTGGCGGCCCAGCTCCTCTTCCAGCGTCCGGATGTGGGTGCTGATGGTGGGCTGGGAGATGTACAGATTCTCCGCGGCCTTGGTGAAGCTGCCGCACCGCACCACCTCGGCGAAGGAACGCAGCTGTTTAAGCTCCACGGCACACCACCTCCAGCGCCTTCAGGGCGGCGTCCACCTGCCCCTCCGTGTTCCACCAGCCAAAGGAGAAACGGATGGTGCCGGTGGGATAGGTCCCCAGGGTCTTGTGGGCCGACGGCGCGCAGTGGAGCCCAACCCGGGTCATGACGCCGTATTCGGCATCCAGCTCATAGGCGGCCTGGGACAGCTCCTTGTGCAGTGTCTGGATGGACACCACGCCGGTGCGGCCCCAACAGTCCCGTTTTCCCACCAGACAGATCCAGCCCCGGTCCTCCAGAGGGCGCAGCCCCGCCAGGAACCGCTCCGTCAGGGCCAGCTCGTGGCGGCGGATCTGGTCGATGCCCGTCTCCTTCAGCCACAGCAGCCCCTGATGCAGCCCCACGATGCCCGGCAGATTCATGGTCCCCGGCTCGAACCGGTCCGGCAGGAAATCCGGCACCTGCTCCGTGTGGCTGAGACTGCCGGTGCCGCCGGAGAGCAGGGGCGTGATCTGCTGCGCCATGCCTTCCGCCAGAACAAAGCCGCCGGTGCCCTGGGGGCCCAACAGGCCCTTATGGCCGGTGAAGGCCAGGGCGTCGATGTGCATGGCCTCCATGTCGATGGGCCACACGCCTGCGGTCTGGGCGCAGTCCACGAAGAATTTCAGCCCGTGGGCCCGGCAGAAGTCTCCCGCCTGCTGAATGGGCAGCAGCGTGCCGCAGACGTTGCTGGCGTGGGTCATCACCACTGCCCGGGTCTCCGGCGTCAGACAGGCTTCCATGGCTTCCGGCCGCAGCGCCCCCGTCCCGTCGCAGGGGATGCGGGTGAACGTACAGCCGTGCTCCGCCAGCTGCGTCAGGGGCCGCATGACGGCGTTGTGCTCCATGGCGGACACCAGCACATGGTCCCCCGGCCGCAGAAAGCCCTTCAGCAGCACGTTGAGGCTCTCCGTCACGTTTTTGGTGAAGATCACATTGCTGCTGTCCGGCCCGTGGAACAGCTCGCACAGCAGCTGCCGGGTCTCGTACACGATCTCCTCCACCTGATAGGCGCTGTCGTAGCAGCCCCGGTTGATGTTGACACCCGCCTGCGTCATATAGCGGTACACCGCCTCCGCCACCCGGGGCGGCTTGGGAAAGGTGGTGCTGGCGTTGTCCAGATAGATCTTTTCCATAAGGTTCCCCTCCTGGGTCTACCATAGCATAGTTTTATTGGATAATCAAATCAATTTATCTGGTATATCAATAAATACTATTGGAGGTCGACCTTTTTTCGTGCTATATTGGATCTATGATAGGAGGGAAATCATATGGACCTGAAAAAAGAGCGCACGACCATTATCATTGCCGGCCTGGTGATCGGTGTCATCTCCGCGGGGCTGGTGCTGCTGGGGAACCCGGCCAACATGGGCTTCTGCATCGCCTGCTTTGTGCGGGATATCTCCGGCGCCCTGGGACTGCACCAGGCGGCTGCCGTTCAGTACATCCGGCCGGAGATCATCGGTCTGGTGCTGGGCAGCTTCCTGATGGCGCTGGGCACCAGGGAATTCTCGGCCCGGGGCGGAAGCAGCCCCATGACCCGGTTCGTTCTGGGTTTCTTCGTCATGATCGGCTGCCTGATGTTCCTGGGCTGCCCCTTCCGGATGATCCTGCGGCTGGCGGGCGGCGACGGCAACGCGCTGTTCGGCCTGCTGGGCTTCGCGGCGGGCATCCTGGGCGGCGTGTTCTTCCTGAACCGGGGTTACTCCCTGAAGCGCACCTACCGGCTGCCGCCGGCGGAGGGCGGCGTCATGCCGGTGATCCAGGCGGCGCTGCTGGTGCTGCTGCTGGCGGCTCCCGCGTTCATCCACTTCACTGAGGCAGGCGGCGGTCCCGGCGGCAGCCACGCCCCTGTCTTCGTCAGCCTGGCCGCCGGGCTCATCGTGGGCGCCCTGGCCCAGCGGACCCGCCTGTGCATGGTGGGCGGCATCCGGGACGCGGTGCTGTTCCGGGAGTGGAAGCTGCTGATGGGCTTCGTGGCCATCCTGGTCAGCGCCCTGGTGTGCAACCTTGTGATCGGCAATTTCCATCCCGGCTTCGCGGGCCAGCCCGTGGCCCATACCGATGGGCTGTGGAATGCCCTGGGTATGCTGCTGGCGGGCTTTGGCTGCGTGCTGCTGGGCGGATGCCCCCTGCGGCAGCTGGTGCTGTCCGGCGAGGGCAACACCGACAGCGCCGTGACGGTGCTGGGATTGCTGGTGGGCGCCGCCTTTGCCCACAACTTCGGCCTGGCCTCCAGCGCCAACGGCCCCACCGCAGCCGGAAAGATCGCGGTGGTCATCGGCCTGGCGGCAGCGGCACTGATCGCCTGTGCCAACACGTTTTGGAAGAAGGAGGACTGACACATGACACATCTGGACGCCAGAGGACTGTCCTGTCCGGAGCCAGTCATCATGATCCGGAAGGCCATGATGACCGGGGAGGACGGCTATGAGATGGTGGTGGACAATCCCACCTCCAGGGAGAACGTGACCCGCTACGCCCGCCATCAGGGCTATCAGGTGACGGTGACGGAGCAGGGCGGCGAGTTCACGCTGGTCATGCAGAAATGACCTGTATCGCTACGTTTTACTCTCACTTCGGCGCCATCCGCTTCAAGAAGCTCTGCGAGGGCATGGGCTGGCCGGCAAAGGTGATGCCGGTCCCCCGGGATCTCAGCAGCAGCTGCGGAACCTGTGTGCGGTATGAGGGCGTCTGCCCCGATACGCCGCCCCAGGAGGTGGAGCAGATCGCGGAAGTGACGCCGTCCGGCTACCGGACTCTGTACCGGGCGGAGAACAGTTGAGGTGACGGAATGGAAACGCAAGTCAGGCTGACCAAGCTGGCCAGCTGCGCCGGGTGCGGCGCAAAGGTGGGCGCCGGGACGCTGTCCCGGCTGCTGGAGGGCTTCCAGACCCACTCCGACCCCCGGCTTATCGTGGGCTACGACAAGAGCGACGACGCCAGCGTCTACGTACTGGACGAGAACACGGCCCTGGTCCAGACCACGGATTTCTTCCCGCCCATTGTGGACGATCCCTTCCTGTACGGTCAGATCGCCGCGGCCAACGCCCTCAGCGACGTGTACGCCATGGGCGGCGAGCCGAAGCTGGCGCTGAACATCCTGTGCCTGCCGGACAGCATGGACAGCGCCGCCGTCCAGGAGTTGCTGCGGGGCGGATATGCCAAGGCCTACGAAGCCGGGGCCATCATCACCGGCGGACACACTATTCACGGCGCAGAGCCCATTTACGGGCTGGCGGTCTCCGGCTTCGTCCATCCGAAAAAGGTGCTGACCAACAGCGGCGCACGGCCCGGCGACGTGCTGATCCTGACCAAGCCCCTGGGCATCGGCATCCTGACCACCGCCGCCAAGGCGGAACTGGTGACCCAGCCGGTGCTGGACCGCATCTACCGGCAGATGGCGGCGCTGAACAAGACCGCCCGGGACATTATGGTGAGATATCCGGTCCACAGCTGCACCGACGTCACCGGCTTCTCCCTGCTGGGCCACAGCTACGAGATGGCCCAGGGCAGCGGCTGCACCGTCCACCTGCTGGCCCGGGACATTCCCTATCATCCCGAGGCCTACGAGATGGCGGAGATGGGATTCATCCCCGCCGGAGCCTACCGGAACCGGGACTTCGCCGGTCCCGGCGTCAAGGTAATAGGAGACGTGCCCCTGGCGTTGGAGGACATCTGCTACGACCCACAGACTAGCGGCGGCCTGCTGATGGCCCTGCCGGAGGGGGACGCGGAAAAATGCCTTGCGGAGCTGCGGGAGCAGATCCCCCAGGCCGCCGTCGTGGGCTACGTGACGGAGACCATGGACGCCGCCATTTATCTGGAGTGAAGGAGCAGGTGTGCAGCGGTGCTGCCGGTTTTCCGGCTGGCGTGCCTTTCAAAACGGATCGGCCGATAAGAAAAACAGACCTGCCGGACAGGCAGGTCTGTTCAGGTTGTCGAAAAACCCTGTTTGAAGGAAAGGAGTTCTTTTTTGAAGGGGGAGTACGAGGGGGCGGGAGCCCCCTCGTGTTGGATCGAATGCCTGCAAAAAGCCTGCATCAGAAGGCGTTTGCGCCGCGCAGCGGCAGCTTTTCGGCCCGCTTTGCGGGCAGAAAAGCGAGGCATTGTTCAGGCTGTCGAAAAAGTCCATCGGACTTTTTCGACAGCCTGAGCCCTGAGACGGTTTTCCGTCTCAGGGCTTTTAGACACTGGAAAAGGGAGCGGTTTCAGGGGCTGGCTATCCGGTCCGGAGCAAGACCCGAAGCGGGATCCAGCGGAGCACCCGCAAGGGCACGCCGCATCCGTAGGGCGGCAAAGCCGCCAGCGGCTGCACAGCGGGTTCGATTCGGAAAGGAACCGCAGCAGAATGAGTGCGCGGTGACTTTTGAAAAAAGTCGCCGCAAGCGATATGGCACTTGCGGCGACGTGGCGGAGCGGGTGGGATTCGAACCCACGTGCCCTTGTGGACAACTTGATTTCGAGTCAGAGTCGCTATCCGGACTTTGAAGGAAAACGGCGGAAACTCACGGACAATGCGAGAGTTTGCAAACCCTTGAAAAATCAGCATTTTCCCGCCCTTGAAGGTCGAAAATCCCGAAAGCCCAGACAGAGCAAGGAGTTCGAAAGAAATCCGGTTTTGGGGAGAAAAAAGCCCGTTGGGGAGAAGATGGGGAGAACTCGGGGAGAAATCACAGTCCAGTGCAGATGACACCTACCGATACCGAACATCAAAATCAAGGTGGTTATCCGCATGACTGAAAGCATGAAATATTACGAATCCATCCGTCGCAAATACCCTGAGGCGGTCTCGAAAGATCAGTTCTACCAGATCGCCCATATCAGCAAAGCAACGGCTCTGCACCTTCTGCAAAACGGTTTAGTCCCGTGCAAAGATACGGGCAAGAAAACTCGCCGGTACACAATCCGCACCGACGATATAATCTTCTATTTGATTGACCGGGAGCTTCACCCGGAAGTCTATCGCGCACCGGATCGCTGGTATCAGGAACGGTCTGGTCATTACAATTCGCGTGTCACCTATCGGAATGAACTGACGAGGCTGTCCGAAGAGGAACGAGCCAGCTTCCGAAAATACATGGAAGACGAGTTTTGTCAGTACGGTGATCTGCTGACCATCGTTGAAGTGGCTGAGGCAATCGGCTACTGCGATACTTCGCTTTATCGCTGGTGCAACGCCAAGAAGCTCAAATCATTCAATATCTCCGGAAAGTTCCTTATACCAAAGATCAGCCTCGTAGATTTCCTCGTTTCTCAGTACAGCTTCGACATTACGCGAAAAACTTGGAAGCACACGCTGCTCATTAAAGGATTTCTTGATAGACTTGATACAACAGAATAATTCGTACAGCAAAGCCCCGTTATTGCACTGCGCATAGCAGAACAATGACGGGGCTTATTTTTTTGTCAAATTGGAGGTCAAAGCAATGAACACAAACGATTTTGCCAAGGCATTTGACGCCTTGATGCAGGAAACGCCGTATTCCCATTTCGATAGCGGCTGCGAGGGCATTATACCGGAATGCCGTACTTGCCGCTTTCATCGCCCCTTCTGGAAATATCAGTCCTGCGTGTTTGCAGAGTGTCCCTACTGCTGCAATCCCGTTTCTACCCTCAAAAATCAAAGTGGCACATCTGCTGCCGGAAAGGAAGTCAATCATGGATAACAAAATCGAAGTCTTCAAGAATGAACAGTTTGGAGAAATCCGAACAGCCCTGATCGAAAACGAGCCGTGGTTTGTGGCGGTAGACGTGTGCAGGGCTTTGGAGATCGGCAATTCGTCACAAGCCATTTCACGGCTGGATGCGGACGAGAAGATGATTACCCTCATTTCAAATGAGGGTAATAAACGAGGCAATCCCAACATGACGGTGGTGAACGAACCCGGACTTTACACGCTTATTCTGAGCAGCCGTAAGCCCGAAGCCAAAGCCTTCAAACGCTGGATCACACATGAGGTCATTCCCACCATCCGCAAAACCGGTGGCTACATGACAGACTCCCTTCTGGAACGCATTCAGAAGGAACCTGCGGTCATTGTGGAGTTTGCTCAGGCGTTGATTCTGGAAAAGAATCGTGTGAAGGCTCTTGAGTGTGAGCTGAACACGGCGAAGCCCAAAGCCGATTACTACGACGCCTTCATCAATCCGGATGACTGCACCAATATCCGAACGACGGCGAAGGAACTGAAAATCCCGGAGCGCAAGTTCGTCCAGTTCCTTCTCAGAGAGAAGTACCTGTTCCGATCTCCCTCCGGTCAGCTTCTTCCCTACAATAAGGACAGCAACGCCGGACTGTTCATCGTCCGCGATTTTGTGACGTACTGCTACACCGGTTCTCAGACCTACTTCACGCCGAAGGGCAAGGAGGTCATCCGAATGAAGTTCCAGAAAAAGTGTGCCGAAGAGCTGCTTCCCAAGATGGCAAGGTGATTTTCGTGGCAGTCTATCGCGTAAACAAGAATCGTGGCTATACGGTCATGGCGAACTTCCACCTTCGAGACAAGAGCCTGTCACTCAAGGCAGTCGGTCTTCTCTCAAAGATGCTCTCGTTCAATGATGGCTGGAAGTTCTCAACCAAGGGGCTTTCCGCAATCTGCAAGGAAGGTCCGGATGCCATTCTTTCCGCGCTCCGTGAGCTTGAGACACACGGCTACCTCGTCAGGCACCGGCAGAGAGACGGTAAAGGCAGGATGAGCAGCACAATCTTTGAGATATACGAAGAGCCGCAGGAGTCCACGCCAGAACGGGAAAAGCCACACACGGAAAATCCATGTGTGGAGAAGCCAGATGTGGATAATCCACACGGGGATAAGTCCGCACAAATAAATACTGATCAAGTAATTACTCAAGAAAGAAATACTCTCTCAAAGAACTATCAATCCATCAATCTTGATGGGATGGACAGGATGGATGAGCGAAGCGAGTATGGATCGCATCAGAGAGCAGGACCAGCACACAGTGGAACCCTACAGCCAGGAACAGACGATGTGATCCTCGATTTTTTCTGGCTGAATTAAGGGGTAAGTTAAAGGGGGATGTTAAAGGGGGAAGTTAGCAGGAATGTGAAAAACAACTTAGGTGGTAACACTCAAGTACCCCCTAAGACACCCCTAAGTAAAATCAATACAAGGTTATCGACCAGCGCCGGAGTTTTAGAAATAAGACTCCGGCGCTTTTTTGTTTTCATCGAAGGGAGCCAACCACCTATGACACGCTATTTTATGCGGGATACCCCTCTGTGCCAGATGGAGGAGCAGATGATGACCCCGCCCAATTTCAAACCCAGAGGCCACGGCCTGCATTGTCCCGGTTTCCGGTATCGTCCCAAAGATGTGGACTGCCAATACGGTTATCTGAAAAAGCCTGTAAAAGAAATCGTGGATGCCATCGTGGATGAACTGGCAAAGCTGCCGGAGGTTGCTGAGTGTTATGAAGTGTGGAATCAGATCCGCGAGGAACTGAACGAGTGCTATGGGCACAGCACACCGTGGGAGCGGCTCCCGCTCTCTAATCGAAAAGAGTTTCGTAAAATCAAAAACGACATCATCCGGGAGGCCGAGAACATTCGTCTCGGCCTCCCAACTTTTGAAGATGAGCAGATGCGGGATGAACCGGAGCCGGAGGAAAAGAACGAGCATCATTCCTACAGCGTGTACGAACAGGCGCAGCGTTATACTGTTTCATGAGCAGATTTCCCTTCTCTCAGATGCCCTTATTATACTGCAAAGCCATGAATCGTGCCACTTTTTGTCAAAATCTCCTTCGTCAGAATGACTGTTGAAATCCCGGGGCTTCAACTGCCCGGCAATCCACAGAACGCACATCAAGAACTGTTCTTTGCCGTCATATCACCCGAGAAGTGGATAAAAGAAGTACCGGGGAACTGCAATTTCCACATTTCGCGAAAATTACTGTTCCCGGCACCGTTTGTTCAAATAAACTTCTCTGTATTTTCTCCGTTATGACGAACTCAGCACAACCGTTTTGGATGCGGCTGAATCCTTTTGCGTCATTCAACAAAGCGCATCAGTCCTTTCAGCTGGCTCAACAGCTCCGCTGACACCGTATTGGACAACTCCAGTTCCATCTGCCCAATGCGGATAACCGCGGCAGGAACAAATACATCTCTCTTCAACGAACAGTCCTGTACTGGTTTAACCAAGGGAAGCTCGGCCAGCACTGGCTGAGACTGCGCCTTTGCAATTTGCCTTACTTTTCCCAAGATTTCTTGCTCCCAGCGATAATAAGTCTTGGGAGAACAACCATTTTCCTCGCACCATTCTTTTACGCTCATCCCGCTGCTTCGGCAATCTGCTACCCGATCTTTCCATTCAAGCAGCTTCGCCTGATGCTTAACTGCATTCACGTCCATACCGCGCCCCCATATTAGAAAATCTCGAGAAGCGTCAAGGATACTCGACACTCCCCGAGACAGTATGGCATACCTGCTTCCCGCGGTACAGGTACGTGTTATTTACCGTTTACATTAAATGGACACAAAACGCAGCTTCTCCGCCAAGGGGAAGCTGCGCCCATATGCTGAACCCAGGGGAGGTTCATAATGAACCTCCCAGAAGGACTCACTCTATCTGAGATTTAATACAGAGAAAGAAAGAGGAGAAAAGCCGAAATCAATAAAGCGAAATTCATTCCTGCTCCCGGCTTGAATCCGCACCCATTATTTGCGTTTCAACTTCGGACTTTCCGCGCTTGGGGTGTTCTGAATAGTACCACTCCAGAAAATCGTCATACATTTCTTCTCCCCGTTGGCGGGCTTTGACGGCATCCTCAATTTTGTCATAGCTTCCCAAGTAGTAAGTCTTGCGCTTGAAGGTGATCTGTGCCGCCCACTTTTCGTTTTTCTTATCGCGATAAACCCCGTTGTATCCGCTGGTGTTGGTGGAGATCAATCGGTTCCGAAGTGATTCCAGAATTGTAACAGAGGTTCCGTCCATCAGTTTGAGATTTTCAACCACCTGTGTTTTTTGCAGGCATCCGCAGCTTTTCGTGTGCCCGGAAATCAAATTGTCATGTTCAACAATCGTTTCATTGCCGCATTCACATTTGCATCGCCAGTAGCTGGAGTAATTTCTCCGCTCAGCCAGTTCAATGACGGTCAGTTTTCCAAATATACATCCGGTCAAATCCATTCGTGGCGGGTGCCCATTGCATCCACAGCTTTTCGTTTTTCCGCTTTGAAGGCGGCTCTGTCCAACGATGGTTTCCTTTCCGCAATCACAAAGACATTTCCAGCGGTGTAATCCATCCCATTTTCCGGCATATTCCAAAACTGTCAGCATTCCAAAACGCTTTCCCACATAATCTTTCAAAGGGGGGTGACCCAGGCAGCCGCAGCTTTTCTTGTATCCGGAAGTCAACTGTGTGATGGGAGCAAGGCACTCTTTTCCACAATCACACCGGCATCTCCATACGGTTCCGCGGTTGCCTTTGCTCCGCAACTCTGTTGGTTCAATGCAGACAAGTCTGCCAAACCGCATCCCGGTCAGGTCTTTCTGTCCGGGCTTAACTTTGGATGTGCAGCCGCAATCTTTCACCGCTCCCCGCTGCAAACACCGGGTGTCAAGCAGAATCTCGCCACCACAGTCACACCGGCACCGCCAGACGGTGTATTCGTTTTTGCGCTGGGGTGTTGCTTCTTCCACAGTGAGCATTCCTGCACGATAGCCCGGTTCAATCTTCGGCTTTTTCTCTTTTCCTTCGGCCATCAGATAGTCACCTCAATCTATTTGTCGTTTTCTACTCGTTCAAAGCGTGCGGTAACACGACTGCTCCCGCCTATGGTACAGGTGAACAGTGTCAAGTCCCATTCTCCACTTTCCATACCCTCGATATCCGTGGGTTGCAGAATTTCCAGTTCCACCATTTCATAGGTGAATACATTCCCATCCATATCCGTAAAGGTGGCAGTATCTCCCTCCCGGAGATTTTTCAGATTGCCGAAGTGGGAGTTGTAGTTGTGGGCGGCGATGATCAGATCATCCTGGTATGCCGACCCGCTGTACCGGCAGGGAGCAATTTTCAGTTTTTGGTAACTCCATTCGCTGATAATAGGCAGTTCCAATTCCAGCGTAGGGATGCGCAGGACGCCGATATAGTCGATCCCGTCAATGTTCTCCACCGGCATTTCCATATCCGGATTCAGGAGATAGTCGGGAATCTCAACTTCTTCCAACAATGCCGCTGTATTTGTTTCTTCCGTTATTTCAAACGGTTCCGGTGAAAGAACGCCGGGAATGTCTGCTTCCAAGGAGGCCATGATTTCCGTGGCGGAGCGCTTTGCGCGGGCCTCATCGTACAAGTTATATGCTGCGAGGAAAAGGGCCGCCGCAACCAGCAGCAGCCCTGTCAAAATCAAAAATCTTCCCTTATGCTTCATCTGAGTCACCTCTGCGGCGGATCAGACCGATTACCACCAGAAGCAGTCCGGCGACCATCAGAACAGGCACTGGCCACCAAAGCTGTCCGGTTTGAGGCAGTGTTGGCTCATTGGGTTTTGACGGTGTTGGCTCGGTAGGCTGCATAGGTTCTGCGGGCGAGGATGGTCCAGTCGGGGGCGGGTTATCAGGAATGTCCTCCGTGTAAGTATTCGTTACAACAAAGGTAATGCCCTCCCGGTCCACCTCCGTATAGTAATTGTCCAATTCCTGTTCCACCACTGTCCAGGTGTAGTCATGATCCAGTTTGCTCCAGGTATGCCGCCAGTTGTTGGCTTTGTTCAGCGTTACGGTTTCATAAACCTTTCCGTCCCGCAAAAGCTGTACAATGGCTTCTTTCGGGCGCTCTTTTTCGTGGCCATCGTCCTTCCATACCTTCAACACCTTGCGGGTAATGCTATCATCATCGGAACCGCCCGGTTTATCATGCTTATCAAACTTTGGATGGACAACCACATCATAAAGCCAATCATTTGCCTCTTTATCCAACGTGGGGAGCAAAACCATGAACGGCTGGGCATCGTAAATGCTTCCCCGCTGGCTATGTCTGGAACCAAGCACCAGATACAGTCCCGCTGTCAGGCGGTTTTCTCCCGTTGGAAGTGTCAGCCTTCCTTCGCTGTCTGTCTTTCCGGTATCTGTTGGGGTGACTCCATCCCGCAGGACATACCCCTCCAGCGTCGATGCCAGCGTTTTCCACGCCTCGTCATTTTCCCCCCGAATATTGACATGAAACTGTGCAAAATCCTCCGTTGTAGTCAGTTCTCCATATTCATCCACCGTGGCCACCAGATAGATGGAGAACTTGGCGCCAGCAAGTGGGACATCGCCATCCTGATAGGAAATGGTCAGTGTTTCCTCATGGTTCAGGTCAATGCGGCCTGCTGCCAGTGCCTGCACCGGCAGCAGCATCACCACGGCTATTAAGGCAAGCAAGGCCCCAAAGAATCTTTCAAACTTCTTCATCGGTGTTACCTCCGGGTTTCTTTTTGGGCTTCGGCAGAAGCAGCAGGATCAAGAGCACCAGCAGTATGGGAATCGCCACAATGGGTGCCACGATCATCGGCTCGATCTGCATGGCGTCAGCGGTTACATGGACAGTTTTTGCCTCTGCCAGATTCTCAATACGGTGTCCCCGCACCAGAAGCCGGTGACTGTTGATGCCGTAGGGAGTACAGGTCACCAAGGTGCAGTAATCCTGTCCCTTAACAATTTGCAGCTCGGAAGTCTCATGAGGTTCTACAATGAGAATCTGATCCACTTCGTAGGTCAGCACCTCGTCCAGGACCCGGAGCATAAACACATCCCCAACTACCAGCTTATCCAGGTTGGTAAACAGCTTGGCGCTGGGAAGTCCACGGTGGCCGGAGAGAACACAGTGGGTACTTTCACCGCCAACCGGCAGGCTGGTCCAGTCCAGATGCCCAACGGCGATTTGAAGCACGCCCTCATCGGTACCGTGGTAGAGCGGTAGTGAGCACTGAATGACAGGAATCTCGATATAGCCCATAACACCGGTGCCGGAGACGTTGAGAAGCTGCTGGTAGGTTTCTTTTTGGACATCGCTCAGCAGGTAGCTGTTGGTTCGTTCCAGTAGAGAGGCGTTATACTCGGCGGCGGCGTCCCAAATCTCGGCATATTGATCTTCGTCCAGATTTGCCACTTCCTCGGCATAGGTGGCGATGGCACGGGACTGGTGAAGAGAATTCCAGTAATCACTAACCGATGGGTACAGCAGCAAGGACAGCCCTGCAAGAAGGATCAGTACCAGCAGAATGGTTGTGAAATTGCTCGATTTTTTCTTCATGCAGGGTTCTCCTTGCCGCTGTGGGCCGGGGAGGGAGGCCCCTCCCCGACGGTCACAGCGTTTTTGTGTTTATAAGTATTCCAATAGCCGATTTCGTTTACTTGGAAGCACCCATGCGCTTCTTGGTAATCAGGAGTACGGCTGCTCCAATAACCAGGACAGATCCGAGAACATAGAAGATAGTGGTACCCATACCGCCAGTCTCAGGCAGGGTGGAACCTTTATTGTTCTCGATGTCCGCGCTGAGGGCGCCGGTTTCGACCTTGCCGGTGAACTTATCACCACCGGACAGGCTGGTGAGGGTGGGATTATCGGACAGCACCTCATGCTCGGCAGTAATGGTAAACTCAATGTCGGCAATGGTGTTATAACCGGCGGGAGTGGTGGTTTCGACGATCTTGTAATCGCCGTCATCCAGACCCTTCCACTCGAAGGTGGTCATCTCGTCGCCCTTCACCTCGCTGCCAACCGCAACAAATTCGCCGGAGATGTTCTTCTTGTACAGGGTGAAGCCCGCCCCCTTCAGGGGGATGTACTCAGGCTCACTGCCGCCCTCGACATAAGCGGGGTTCTTGGTGACCTTGTTGGCAACCACCTTATAGGTGAAGACGATGACGGTGTCATCAGGGGTCTTGCCGTTCTCGCCGCCCTGCTCGTCGTTGGGGTTGTTGGAGTAGGTGACGTGCATGGTGTTGGGGTTACCATTGGAGCCAATGACAACATTTTCACCAGTAAGCGTGGAGCTGTATTCCACAGTGATGACGGAACCGGCCTTGGCAGCAGTGGATTTCAGATCGGCAAAGCGGACTTCAAAGGTATCGCCATCGGTCAGACCGGTGGTAACGACTTCGTATTTGATGGAATCAACGGTAGTACCGTCAATCTTAACCACAACGGTCTCGGGCTTGAAGGTCAGGCCAGCGGATTCCTTATCGTGGAAGGTCAGCTTGTAGACCTTGTAGTTGTCGTAGTCCTGCGCAATGGTAGCCTTCAGCTGGAAGGGGACATCATCGCCGATGTCATAGTCAGCGGAGTCTTCCCACTTGACCTCGTCCTGAGTGGTGTTGGAATCGTTCTTGTCGTCAACCTTCTTCTCAGAGGTGGTGGTGCCAACCTTGGGGCTGATGGTGGTAGGACCGACAACCTGAACAACATACAGGCTGTATGCTTCACCGTCACCCACGGGTCCATTGTCCTTGATCAGATAGTAGCCAGTGGGAGCTGTCAGAGGAGAACCGTTGCTGACTGTGCCGAACTTTTCAGAGTTCAGGTTCACATACTTGCTGATCTCGGCCAGCTTTTCGGTGTCAGACAGGCTGTTGACGGCAGCCAGGGCATCCAGAGTTTCCTGAGACACCGCTTCGCCCACGGTGCCGGTTCCGTTCTTGCCCCATTTCACATTGGACAGGACTTTTCCAGACAGATCGCCGGTGAAAATCTGATAAACGTCATAAGTACGGGTGCTGCCTGCGGGAGCAGTGATAGTGGTATCCGCTGCAAAAGCGGTGGTGGCCAGGGCAAAGACCATGACCAGAGCCAGCAGAAGGCTGCCAAGTTTTTTTGTGTGCTTCATTGTTCGCTTTCCTTTCTTTGTTGAGATTTGGATGAATGGTAATGTATTGCTGCGCATCAGGAGGATGCGTTTTCCTCCTTTCTGCGCTTGTTTTGGATATACAACAGGATTCCCGCTACCAAAGTCATAAGCGCGCCTCCCGCGGTATACAGGGCTGTACCGGCTCCGCCGGTTTCGGGTAACTCCGGGGCAAAACTCTGGTTGGTTACCTGGACAATTCCTCCGTTGCTTGCGCCGTTCGAAGAACCTTGGTAGGTCACCAGGAACTGGGTTTTGTGAACCAGTGCTGCGGCGTTATTTCGGATGGGATTGCCTTGGTCGTCCAATTCAAAAACATAGTAGGTTTTTTCCAGGTCGAGATCCCGGAACACCGCCGTCTTATTCGATTCTTTGTCGGACGCATTGTAAGTGATCGTCACGGTTTGCAGCGGCTCGCCCTCGGCATCAGCATCCTCATACAGGCCAAAGGTATAGGTGCCGGAAACCGGGGCGCAGACGTTGCCGCCCGCATCACGGAAATCCTTGGCAACAGTGATCTCCCCCTTGTGGTTAAAAGCCTGATAGGTGTATTGCGCACTCTGATACCAAACAGTCACGCCGGTCGGGAAGGAAGGATAGGACTTGGTTCCGTCCTCGGCTTCCACCTCCTGGGCAACCGCAAAGTAATGGGGAACCGCGTCAAGAACATAACCACCCGGTGCCTTGGTTTCCGTGAGACAGTAGACGGTGTTATACTTCATCAACTGTCCATCTGTTCCGAAGACCAGCAAACCGTTTTCGTCGGTGGTTCCGGTCCAGCTGTTTCCTCCCGGTGTGAAGGTTCCATCATTATAGGTTCCCTCCTGCAACGTGAATGTTGCTCCGGCCAAGAAAAGTGCTGCATTGTTGCTGTCCAGTTTGGTAATCTTTATGCTGGGCGGTGTGATGACACCGACGGTTCCGCCAACCTTATAGGAAAAGTCCTTCTTTTCCACAACAGCACCCTCTGGAACCGTATAGCCTTCCCAATGGGCCTTGTTGATGATCTCCACACTCTGCTCCGGCGGGGCATTTACCATTGTCTCATATGTGATGGTCAATGGTAAGCTGTCCGGAAGTGTTAGCGTGAAGGTCTGGCCGTTTACCGCCAGAGTGTAGTTCGTGATCTCCTCTCCGGTTTTGGTATTCGTTACCTGAATTGTGGAGGTATCCAGCGTCAGCGTGTCGCTCAGCTCATCCACCAGCGTCAGGGTATCTTTTCCCTTTACCAGGTCCTCGCCCAGAGAATTCACAGCGATGGTGAAGGGGAAGCGACCGCCATTGGTGTCGGAGTCATAGTTTCCGGTCTTTTTAATCGTGTTTTTCTGAACGGAAACGGAATTGCTGCTGACACTGATTTCCTTTCCCGCAGAGCTGAGGAGCTTTACATGGTTGTTAAATTCCTTTGACTCTCCGCCCAGCAGCACATCCGGATCTGTCACCCGGCAGGCGATCTGGTATTCCACGCCGTAGCCATCGGTGACGTATCCATCGACAAGGCCATCCACATCCCAGATGACCGTCTGGCCGTTGGTATAGTAGTAGACGGTATACCCATTGATTTTCTGACTGTGCTCTGTCCATCCGTCACCCAGGGCAGCAAATTCGGCTTCGGTCAACTGAACCGTTGTAGGCTTCGTATTATTATAGCTGCCTCCAGCCCAGTGGTACTTCAGGTAGGCCAGTTCCATCCCGTCCGGGATGGTTTCCTCGAAACGATACCGTCCGCTAAGGTTACCAACATAGTTCGCCTGAATCTGCCAGATGACGAAGGTTCCTGGCTGCCCCAGGGCCTCCTTCGCAATGGCCTGATTACGCCCGGACTTCACAACGGTAACCGTGCTTCCATCATAGGTGATGGTCTGGTTGAATTCCTTGAATAGGCCATTGCTGCCGCAGAGCACCTGGGAAACCATATTGTGGTCGATCCAGTTGGTTCCGTCAAAGGAGCTTTTCAGTGCGTTGTTGAACGTCTTTGTTTCCCGGATTCCTGTGGGAACTACGGAGGGCTCCGTTTTGACAATCGCATATAGCGACTGTCCTGCCTCGAGTTTCACATCCTGCAAAAGTTGAATGGTCAGAGATGTGCCGGTTAACTCTGTTGTATAGGCATCAGCGGTCAGCCCGGTCAGCTTTCCGCTGGATTCAAGCTCCGGGAGATCATCATAATCTGTAACAGTCTTTTCACCAAGAGATCCGGTGTAGACTCCAACCAGAGAGCCTTGACGGATATAGTGAGTGGTGCCACTGGTCAGATCCCGCAAACGGGTCCCAGCGGGGATTAGATTGCCGTCTACCTTGATAACCCAATACAGCGCACCGTTTGCGAAGTCTTCCGTGCCGTCCTGAGAGGACGCATAGTACCAGCCGAGTTTCTCGGCACTAAAACTATTGGTTCCCTCCACAACGACAGAGGCATTTACCTTCACGCCCGCGAGGGTATATGGATCGCCGGCAGGTCCAACCACACCGCTGAGTTCAAAGCTGTTGCTTACAACCACCTGGGTGACTTGCTCCACATTGACTGGCTGGGCATAGTAGGTCAGAAGATACGCATATTGCCCGTCCAATCCGATCTCGTCCGGAGTGAAAGTAAAGGTGGTTTGACCATCGACTTTTACCCAAACGGTTTTTGTAGGCTCACGGGCGCTTAGGTTGGCAATCACCTGGGTGTCTGTCAGATTTGCGGCGGGAGCATTGTCCTCAATTTGATAGGCATTTACCCGGACATAGCCTACAAACTGCATATAGCTGCCGCTGAGTTTATCCGTCATGGATGCCGAGGAAATGTCCCAGTCTCCCGCTTCATTTGCTACGATCTGATACTGGTAGCTTCCCGCTGGCACGTCGAAAGAGCCGGGATTCTCTGTGGACGAGACGCTCTCTCCGGTGGCATCATAGACTTCTCCGGTCATGGGGACGGATACGTCGTCCTCTAACTTATCACCGGCCAGCTTCCGATCCCACTTCTTCTTTGCAATCGTGCGGGTATGATTATAGCCATTGAAGATGCTGCCGTCGGTCAGTGTGGTTCCTCCCACGGCAACCACTGCCCGGTTGTTAATTGGGATATCCGCATTGCCAGCCGCCGGGAATACACCCGGTTCAACTTTGACCGTGTAAGTCAATGTTCTGGCCTCACCAGGCTTCAGGCTGCCCAGGGAATAAGCAAAGCTGAGCCCGCTTTCAGCGATTTCCGGCCCAGGAGCATCCTGAATTTCCTCCAGACCATCTGCCCCGTTTTGCTTATCTTTTCCTCCAATGTATAAATGGAACGAAGAAGGCTCCGTAACATAGGAAAGAAAATCTCTATACTTTCCATCCGTTGCATACTGACCCTGAATAGAACCATCCAGCGCATCCCGGATCACCACATTATCCAGCGTGTAGGTATTATTCTCGTTGGCTTTTACCCACACCGTGTAGGTGATGGTACCGCCGCCATTTTCATCGGGTACAAATGTGGCTGATGTTTTGCTCATGGAAGCACCGGCTCTGGGGGTAAAATCGCTGGTTGCCGGGTCACGGGGATAGATTTCGGAGAAAGGAGTCGCCGCATTTTGGATAACCCCCTTTGCTCCCGCACCAGTGTACCCTTCCTTCAGCTTCACTTTGTAGGTCAGAGTTCTGGTCTCATTGGCATCCATGTCACCGACGGTCCAGATCATGGAACCTTCCGGCACAGTTACGTCACCGATTGCAGTTTGCTCTGTGGTAATTTCTGTAACTGCGCCAGACGGCAGCAAATAGCTGTCTATGTATGTTTTGTTTTTGGTAAAGGTATCGACGACCTTTACATCCAGTGCGCCATCCTGACCCGCCGTCACGGTAATGGTATATGTCAGGTAGTCACCGTCATCTTCTTCGGAAAACACAGGTGTGGACTTTGTAATGTCTATCTCACCGGATCGCGCAATAATGTCTTCCTCGAACATGACTCGAATCACGACATTACCAATGACCAGCTGCGCTTGTCCATCGTCTGGTACCTGTG
The DNA here is from genome assembly GCF_052065175.1 of Dysosmobacter sp. HCP28S3_G4. NCBI lineage: Bacteria > Bacillati > Bacillota > Clostridia > Eubacteriales > Oscillospiraceae > Dysosmobacter > Dysosmobacter sp. HCP28S3_G4. Next base: position 44,710 of record NZ_JBQHUP010000012.1, read on the forward strand.
AAATGTTAACGGCAGATTCTATGTAAAAATCACCGTTGATAGTGGTGTTCGTTTCGGTTTTTTGATCTGTCAGCCATTTCTGATCAAATTGCAGCGTAACCACGTTGCCGTCTGCGGTAATGGTTCCCACTTCGGTTGTTCCACTGGTAATGACACCGTTGACAACAGGATTCCGCATGAGATCCGGTAGTGTAAAGGTCATTTTGCAGTCCGCGGCAAGCAGGTTGTCAATATTGACTCCCGCATAGTCAATATCCAGCCGCAGGTCGGCATCTCCTGGAATCGGCGTATCTCCAACCGCAATCCATTCACTGTCAGAATCGGTCCGATAAGAGAGTACAGCATTGGTAACATAAGCCGTTACATCCAGAGGCTGCGTGGACTCTGTTTCATCCAGAGATGTACTGGCCGCCATAGGCCGAAGGGAGGAAAACATCATGACACCCGGAGAAACATACACCGTTCCCTGCACAGGGAGTCCCGATGGGATTTCCATGCCTGAGATAGTGCCTTCCGTCTGGATTTCCGTATCCGAGGCAATATCCTCTGTCGGAATTTCGTCCTCGGTTCCAGCGGGCATACAAGTTTCGCTGTGAACGTGCTCCTCCATACCACAAGTCAGTTCCCAGGTGCCGTAGCACAGGGCGGAATGCTGGTGGCCTGTGCTCTCCTCGATCTGACAGGTCAGTTCACCATTTTCATCGTAGCAGCCTGCTTCCACGCTGTGGGTGTGGGCGCCTTCGCCTACGGGAATCTGACAGGTCAGGGATTCCGTGTCCACTGATTCTTCATAGATCTCAAAGCAGTCCGCAGTATGCTGGTGTTCCAGAATCTGAAGTTTCCCACAGATCAGATTGCCGTCTGCATCGAAGCAGTCTGAGGTATGCTCGTGGGGGACGATTTCTGGTTCCTCACAGGTCAGCTCCGATTCGGCTGGCTCCGTTTCCTCTGGTTCAGGCAGATCGGTTGGTTCCGTACAGACCAGTTCGCCACGGATCTTCTCATAACAGTCGGAAGAATGCCGGTGGCCGGGATCTGCGGGAATCTCACATATCAATGTTTTCGTAACCTGGTAGCAGTTCTCTCCATGGGTGTGCCCGTCTTCGCCTTGGGCCTGTCCACATATCAAGTCGCCGTTTTCATCATAGCAGGAGTCCTCATGCCGGTGACCGTCACTTTCCGGATCTTCACAGGTGAGGGTAGATTCTACCGAATAGCACCCGGCTTCCTCGCTATGAATGTGGCCTTCCCGTTCTTCCTGACCGCAGATTAGCGTTTCTCCCTGCTCCCATTCGTAGCACTCGTCGGCATGCACATGGGCAGGTTCCGTCTCCGGGGTGGTCCAGCAGCTTTCACCATGGGTGTGAGCCTCAATGATTGGTAGTGGACACCAGAGATTCCCATTCTCGTCGTAGCAAGACGAATCATGCTGGTGGATCACAAAGTCCGCATATCCACATACCAGTTCGCCGTCGTCATTGTAGCAGCTGTTCGTGTGCTGGTGGAGATTCAGGCTCTCCACCGTGCATACCGGTACTTTCTTCTCAACAGAAGTTACCTGGGTATAACAGGCTTGTGTATGGATATGTTCAGGAATCTCACACTGTTTCTCCATAGTGATTGCCGGGAGAATCAGTGCGTAGGTGGTGCAGAACACCACCACAGCGGCAAGGCAGGTTACAACCTTTTGCCATCGTTTCCTCCTGCGGTGTCGCTGGGTATATTCGGCTGCCTGTTGCAGCGCATCATGCTTCATTCATCCATCACCAACCTTTATTCCAATTTTCCGAAATCCGACAAGGGCCAGACCCGAAAAATGATTTTTCCGACAACCTGTTCATCCGCTACACAGCCTACCGCCGTGTTTCGGGAATCCACCGATGTAGCTCGATGATCGCCCAGGACAAATATCCGGCTTTCCGGCACTTGATAAGGATATTCAATATCCGTATCACCCAGAGCCTTTTCGACCAGATAGGGTTCTTCCAACAGTTTTCCGTCCACGGAGACATTTCCAGCCTCGTCAATTTCCACCCACTGTCCGGGACCGGCGATGTAGCGTTTAACCAGCAACTTATTTCCCAAGTAAAAACACACCAGATCACCTGGTTCAAAATCGCTGCCCTTGACGGACACCACAATGTCGCCCTCATTCAGTGTAGGAACCATAGAGGCTCCGTAAATTTGCAACACCGGCATCCAGATGGTAGCCACCAGCACTGCAACGGCAGCCACCACGATCAGGGTGTAGACGGTACTGCGCAGAACTCGTTTGTATCTGGACTTATATTTAACGCGCAACAGTTCCGTTTGAAGCTGTTGAAGCGTAGGAAAATCTGTAAATGTTTTTCGCTTGCTCATGTGCTATTCCTTCCGCCAAGAATCAACTGACGCAAACTTTCTTGATCTCGAAGCAATGCCTGTGCTTTATCGGATACCTGCTGCCAATAATCATCTGCATCCTTATACGCTTTAGCGCGGTACGCATCGGCCTCCGCAATCATTGCGTCAGCTTGTTTTTGCGCATCCGCCTGAAGCTGCTGCGCCATTTGCTCCTGCTGGTCGCTCATGCGCTTGATGTTCTCAAGATATTGTTCAGCCGCAGCCTGCACCGATTCAAAAACGCCATTCAGTTGAAGCGAGGCTTCCGCTATGGAGCCTGCGTTCTGGATTGCAATATACTTGCTTTGAAGTTTTGACTGAACTTTTTCTAATTGTTGCTGCAATTGTTCGTTCTTTTCCATCTGTGCAATCAACATCTCTAAAAGCTCACGCCGATTCAGATGCTGCAATTCTTTCTCGGTCATATAGCACCTCCTACGCAAATGGCAACATAACAAAAGGGGCAACGGATGATATTCCATGTGCCCCAGATCGCTGCTGCGCAATTCGGAAAGGTTCCCTTGCCGCATTGTGTCTCTCCCACGTTCCTGCTGCAGTCATGAGTACATAGTTTCTATTATGTAGTGAACCACCTTTTGCGATTTCCATATCCAATTTTATTCTCTTATAGAATAGCGCAAATCGGCTCAAAAAGCAAGTAGGGCGGACAGGAAAAGCACGATAAGTAATAATTAATTTCAACTACAGAATGGTAGTTTCTCAAAACTTGCAACACAAATTCACCCTCACGACATTGCTTTTCAAAAAATGATATGAGGGTGTGTTTTGTGCGCCCCAAAAAGCAGGGTGAAGCACAGTAGAGATAACCTTTTTTCACGGGGCGTACTACATAATAGAAACTATGTGGCGGTTTTTTGCGCTCGCTATATCACCAGTCCCAGCCGTTCGATTTTCCTGCGATGCTCGATGCCAGTACTCATAATGTAGATCCGGGTGGTGTCGATGCTGCTGTGGCCCAGAATGTCCGCCAGCTTGGCAATGTCCTTTTCAATGCCGTAAAACGTCCGGGCGAACAGCTTGCGCAGATTGTGGGGAAAGACCTTGCTGGGCTTCACCCCCGCCGCTTCACAGAGCTTTTTCATATCCGACCAGATATTACTCCGGTTTAGTCATCCATGTTGTCCCGCTTACCGGCGATAGCAGGACGGGAGGCCGGATCGCTCATCTCAACACTGCTTCGGGATTTCTGATTTGTCCAGTCAAGATCGGCCTTGCTGTAAGGTACTGCCGGTTCAATTTCGTATATATCCGCACCGATGGCCTCAGCCAGTTTTTCAGCGACCTTTGCGGTCACCCCGGTTGCGGAAAAGTATGCCACAAGTTTTCTGCTCATTTTCTGTTCCTCCAAATCTATTCGTCTTCCTCATTCAGCACTGCATCCAGCAGCTTTTGAAGAAGAGCAATCATACGGTTCAAATCCATGCCTTCCTCCGGGGTCTGTCCCATATGATCAAGCACAGCCTTGAATGCCGTAGTTCTGTCTACTTTCGTTTCTGCATCAAAACGGTCAAGTATATCTTTCATAATTAGCGAGGCTTCCATCTGCTCCTGTGTCAGTCCGGGTATTTGCAGCAAATCGGCCAGCTCCGCATTCTCCATGATGGTTTCGTATTTCAGATAGTCACACTGCTCGTCTGTCATCAACTCCTGAAAGTAGTTGATCATGATGTGAATGCGAAAACCTCCGCCTTCTTCGGGCGTAATGCAGACATAATGCGCCCTTTCTCCAATGTCCTTCAGCAGGGACATATCTTCCTCGCAGTCAAACTCAATCATCCTGAGATACAGGTTGATCTCGGAATGAAAGTGCTGATAGTCCACAACAGCGTGAATCCGTCCGTGATGATCCTGCGCGAACTGATCACAGCGTTCCAGCAGATACTCATAGTTCGCCTGATCCTCCGGCACAATGATCTTGGGTATAGCATCCATTTTCTTCCCGAAGGAGGCGAAGAATCCATCCGGTTCTATAGCCTTTTCGTAGACTGCATCAGCATAGCCATTGTCTTCTGATGTGAGTTCATAATTTCGGTCAAAAACGATATTCTCCATACTGTGTTCCTGCTCTTTTCTTATTTGTCTGCCTCTGTAATACCGTATTCAATCAGGATATTCTTCTCTGCGTACTGCGGATAGACAATTCCCATCATTTCATATTGATAGCGTTTAACACGCCGAAAATCCTTGATCGGCTCAGGCGCGAATGCTGCCGTCTCAAAATGCTCATATTCCGGCATACCGGCCAGATCATTGGCAGCAGCCTTTATCAGCGCGTCAGTCACTTCGTTGATGTCCTTTCCGTACTCGACGGCAACAAGCTCATGCTTGCGGACATCCTTATCAATGCTCCCGAAAGAGCGGTACAGAACATATTTCATACAGCTTATCTCCATCATTTCAGGAAATTACTTCTATGGTCAATCGGTCTGAGGTCATAACCAAGCTCGTTCAGGTGCGCGATCTTCAAGGCAACAAGGTTGATGTCGGTTTCCATTGCCCGTGCAATCTGCTCTGCGGAGAAGCGGTACTGATAGATGTACTCAAGAAGCTCGTCGTTGTCCAGAAGTATCTCCGCCGCAACGATGTTCGCCTCTTATTCCGGTTTGGTGCGCATATCATAAAGCATAAACTCACGAAGCGGATTGTCTTTTGCGAGATTCCGGTGAAGCTGATCATGGCCCAGCTCATGAGCGCACACAATTCTCTGCATCTGTCCGGATAATTGGTTATTGATGAAGATGAACCGGTTTCTTTTGATGACCCGGTACATACCTTTCAGGGGACCGAAGTTGTCACAGAACATTACTTCGACACCGATGTCGGCTGCGATTTCAAACGGATCTCTCGTCCCGCAGCGCTTGACAAGTCTGCTGCCCACGAGGGCAAGCTGTTCTGCGCTCATCATCCCACCTCCAATCAGGGATCAATTCTATCATGTGAACAGGGTAATAAAACGGACTCACACCTTGGAATCTGCACTCTTGCGGTACTTCTTGGGGGTGTACTTCCGGTTCTTTTCCTTTGCCATCCAGTAAGCATCATTCAGGGCTTTCATAGCACCTTCAATGGCTTCTTCACTCAACTCACCACCGGCGAACAGACCGGTCACTTCGCTGACAAGCTCTTCAATATCTCTGGCTGCTTTTGCGCCGCCTCTTTCCTGTGCTTCCACCACATAGGCACCGCTGCTGCCGAGAAGATATTCGGTTGTAGTATTGAGCGCATCTGCAATCCGCTGAATCACTTCCATATTGGCGGGCTTCCGATTCCCCAGCTCATAATTCTGAATTGTCCGCGTAGTAACACCGGCTTTCCCCGCAAGCTCAACCTGTGTGAGTCCGGCCTCCAGCCGTTTTTCTTTCAGTCTGTCTTTGAACACCATAGGCACCTCTTTCTTAAATTTTCTATGAACACGAACACTTTTTCGTTGATGCGCATTGACGCGAAATAATGTTCATGCTATAATGATGTCGCTGACACGAAATACTGTTCGTGTTTATATGATACCACACGAACACGAAACTGTCAATATGAGTGCGAAAGCTTGTTCGTGCGAAAGTTTAACTTTTTTATGAACGGAGGGTAATGCCGCATGAACAGAGTTTTCGGACTCTGTTTTATCGGCATGGGATTCAAGCTCACCGTCATGCGGCTCTATTTTTGTCTCGTCCATCCGCTGCTCCGCGCCAGCGGAAAGGACAAGACAATGAAAACCCCTATCGAATTTGACTACGATCTCTGGACTACAGAGGAAGGCAAGTGCATGGTGCGCGTGAAGCTCACCGGCGAAGTATGCGAGGTCAGCAGAGAAACCATGAGAGTTCTACGCAACGAGGAAAAGAAGCTCAGACGCTCTATGGCCGGAGTACCTATTGCCGGTTGCAAGGATGAGGATGAGACGGCAACTCTTCTTTCGCTTGATTTTGTCAGTGTGCAGGATGCAGAAGAGATGAGTCCTGCTTGGCTGGAAGACCCGAACGATTTGGAAGAAACAGTTCTCACTTCCGTTATGGAGCAGGAGTTTCGCTTGCTCTTGAGTGAACGCCAGCTCGAAGTTTACCTCTACTGCTTGCTCGGCGGCATGAGCATGACGGATTACAGCAAGGCTCGTGGTATTGATGTCTCTACTGTTTTTGAAGCCAAGAGGGATGTTCAGAAAAAAGCAAAAATATTTTTTAAGGAGACCCCCAAAAACTGATGAAAAATGTCCGTTGTATTTTGAAGAGGCTTAATCGCCGCTTCACGGTTCCTTGAAAACTGAATAGTCAGTGCTGCGGATCTTTCCTCTTTTCTCGAAGCGACTTGTCTTCTGCCGCCATGACCTCCCATACAGGAGTGAGCGATCAACAGAGAGACTAAACAGCCGTGTGGTGCGGCTGCTTGCGATGATGGAGAAGTTGGGTACAATGATACTTCCGTTTCTTCTTTGAAGGGGCGGCTCGGAGCGATCCTCGGAGGGGTGAGAGTCCCATGATACTGCTTTACCGGTGGTAGTCCGCAGCATTCCCTATTCAGCAGGGGTGCGAGCTGCAAATATGCTGGAACACAATTTATCATCAAAAACTATGGGCAGCAGTTGTCAACCGACTGCTGCCTATCCTTTTGCTGATAAAGCAAAAACAAATAAACGGAGGTGAGACAGGTGAATACCGCATCAACCATTTCTCAGCGCGATGCCTATAAGCTCATGCTGAAAGACTATCCCGATGTGATGAGCATTGAGCAGATGTGTGAAATACTCAGCATCAGCACAAAGACCGGCTATCGTATTCTGCGCGAAGGCAAAATCCTTAGCCTCAAGGTCGGCAGAGCCTATCGTATTCCGAAGGCTCATCTTTTCACTTATCTCTGCATCGGCTGCGGAGAAACAGTGAACGCGTAAGATTTGGACTCAAAAAGTTTACAAAAAAGTGCGTCAGTAGGTCCTCCAATTCGAACCCGGTTCTGGTATAATAGGATCCCGGTATAAGGTAGGTGTTACTGCTACGCAAGAAGGAGGATATTTAATGGTAGCAGGACATCTCCGCGAAAAAAAAGGATATTATTACGCCGTGTTGAACTACACCGATTCTCTCGGAAAAAGAAAGACCAAGTGGATTTCTACCGGACTTACTGTTAAGGGAAACAAAAAACGCGCCGAAGCAATCCTGATGGATGCGCGACGCAATTTCAATCCCGAAGAGCCGAAGGTCATGAACGGGGATATCCTGTTCGCGGACTACATGGAACAATGGCTCGACATTATCAAAAGCTCGGTTGCAGTCCCGACATTTGCTTCTTACTCGACTACGGTCAAAAGGGTCGTCGCACCGTATTTCCGTGAAAAGGAAATTACTCTCAAGAATCTGACCGCAAAGGACATTCAGGAGTCCTGCAAACAAAAGTCAATAGCTGAAATGAAAAAAGTCCCGCAAAATTTGCGCGACTGAAAAAGGGCATAACAAAACAGACTGGAGAAAAAGCTTCGCCAGCCGGGATAAAGTATCAATCTGATTTATCCTTGTGAGGTGCCCTGCTGTGCGTCAAAAGCCTCCAGGCATTCCTTCACACGGGCGTAGTAGATCCGTAGGAACTTGTTCTGTGCGGCGGTCGTGTATACAAAGTATGGCTTGCCCTCAGCGCGTTTCTTATCGAGAAACTGGTACACCGGCTCGTCTGCCGGCGCTTTTCTGAGATATGTGCAGACGATCTGGTACAGCGTTT